>DAIAOV010000004.1:0-29002 GCA_027437055.1 Legionella sp.
ATTGATAAGTGAAGGATCTTCTTGCATGAAAAAAAGTGGCCCAGTGGTGCTCCTGATTCTTGATGGTTGGGGCTATAATGCAAACAAGGAACATAATGCGATCGCAGCAGCCCATACCCCTCAATGGGATCAGTGGTGGAGTAATTGTCCTCATATTCTACTGGACGCATCAGGAACATCTGTTGGTTTACCGGATAACCAAATGGGAAATTCCGAGGTGGGCCATATGCACATTGGGGCCGGTAGAGTCATCCAACAAGACTTTACTCGAATCAACCAATCTATTGATAATGGGAACTTTGCTAATAATTCTATATTTAATGGAATGTTGGATCATTTAAAGAAAGCGCACAAATCGCTTCATATTATGGGATTGCTCTCTCCTGGCGGTGTTCATAGTCACGAACAACACTTATTTGCATTTTTAGAGCTTTGTCACAAGAAACAATTTAATTCGGTGTGTTTGCATCTATTTCTTGATGGTCGAGACACCCCCCCGCAAAGCGCTCTTGACAGCATAGAGCGTTTAAATAAAGAGCTACAAAAGTATCCAGTAGGTAGGGTATGTTCCATTAGTGGTCGTTATTATGCTATGGATAGGGATAAACGTTGGGACAGAGTAGAACCTGTTTATACATTACTCACTCAGGGTCACAGTAAAAATCATTTTGCTGAAGCTAAAGAGGCTATTGAATTTTTCTACGAAAACAATCTCTCAGACGAATTTATTCCGCCTACACAAATTGGGGAAGCAAAACCAATTGATAATGGTGATGCTATTTTCTTCTTTAATTTTCGTGCGGACAGAGCACGGCAATTAACTTCTGCCATTATTGAGCCCGAGTTCAATGGTTTTAAGCGCCCAGTGCGCCCCCAATTATATAATTTCGTCACCTTAACCCAATACGATAAAAATTTACCCACTATTGTTGCATTCCCGCCGATTCCTATGAGCAACACTTTAGGAGAGGTGCTAGCAACTCATAACCTCAAACAACTACGTATTGCTGAAACAGAAAAGTATGCTCACGTAACTTTTTTCTTTAATGGAGGATGTGAACATAGCTTTCCTAATGAGAAAAGAATTTTAATCCCATCCCCTCATGTTGCAACATACGATCTACAACCAGAGATGAGTGCCCCCAAATTAACAACAACTTTAGTAGAAGCAATTAATAGTCAGGCTTATGACGTAATTATCTGCAATTACGCTAATGCGGATATGGTCGGTCACAGCGGGAATTTTGATGCCACTGTTCGAGCCATTGAATGTTTGGATCAATGCATGAGTCAAATTGGACACGCCCTTGCTAAGCACGATGGAAAATTGTTAATTACTGCTGATCATGGCAATGCAGAAGAGATGTTTGATGAGACGACTCACCAAGCCCATACCGCTCATACGAGTGAACCAGTTCCATTCCTCTACATCGGAGGTGGCTGGCATTTCACTCAATCAACAGGCAGTTTGATCAATGTAGCACCGACCTTGCTGGCCCTCCTAGGTATTAATCCCCCAGCGGAAATGACTGGGCGTGTTCTATTGGAAAAGAAGCTTGCTCATGCGCATTAAGTATCATGAAATAATTCTAACAATGACGTTTTGCATTGGTACTTTTGCTCATGCAAATTCTTCTTCAGTTACGCAGACGCAAACTAAATTAAAACAGCTTGATACTAAAATTAATATTCTAAAAAACTCTTTAGCTACAGCAAATGACAAGCGCGGCCTGTTAAACAAAGAGCTATCAGGAACAGAGAAAGAGATTGGTGAAGGAGTTCGTAAGTTACGAGTCATTCAAAACGATATGACAACTAAGGAGCGAAAAATTACCGAACTACAAAATTTGGCGAACAATTTAAATGACCAGTTATTAACTCAGCAAAGATTATTAGCAAGCCATATCCGAGCACGTTATCAAATGGGTGAATATCAACCATTAAAATGGTTACTTAATCAGGATAGTCCGTATAAGGTCAGCAGAATCCTTACGTATTACCAGTATATAATTAAATCACGGCAACAACTGATTACCCAAATTGACGATACACGAAAAAAAATCAATGAAAATAAAGATAACCTAAATAATGAGCTTGCTAACAATCAGCGACTACAACAACGATTAACGGAACATCAACAGCGGTTACAACAAAATAAGAGCTACCATACCACGTTAATTCAATCTCTAAATACAGAAATTCAAACCAATCAGCTCGCTCTAAAAGAATTTCAAAAAAATAAAGAGAATTTATCCCATTTATTAAAATCATTAACTCAACAAAGTGTTGTTCAAAGTAGCAAACCATTCGCTCAAATGCGCAAAAAATTGCCGTTACCTGTACAAACTGATCACAGATCTATACGGAGAATGAATCAAGGGGTGACATTTTTTGCCGATGAAGGAGCGATTGTTACTGCCGTTTATCCAGGAAAAGTAGTATTTAGTGACTGGCTCAAAGGCTATGGACTACTACTTATCATTGACCATGGACAAGGATTTATGACCTTATACGCTCACAATCAATCGTTATTTAAACATAAGGGACAGTCAGTACATCAAAGAGAGCAAATTGCCAGTGTTGGCCATAGCGGTGGAATTAAACAAAACGGTCTATACTTTGAAATAAGACTAAGAGGAAAGGCGGTATCTCCGCTAGACTGGTTGTCTTAAATTAAGCTCTGGCATTCAAATTGCATTTTAATATTTAATAAAAACAAAAAAAGAAGCGGCTGATGTTGGGCCTTGCATCTGAGGAGATCGCTATGGTTATTAAGAAAACATTTCCACGTACGTTAGCAGTGATATACGCATTAAGTCTAATGCTTCCATTAACTGCATTTGCTACCGATACCCCTACCAAAAATGATTCTAATACGAAACGAATTCCATTGGAAGATGTACAAAGATTTTCTAACGCCATTAGTGAAATTAAAAAATATTATGTAAAACCCGTTGATGATAAAGAACTATTTGATAATGCTATTCGTGGAATGCTAGGCGGTCTTGATCCTCATTCCAGCTATCTTGATGAAGAGGAATTTAAAGAATTACAAACATCGACTAGCGGCGAGTTCGGTGGCTTAGGTATAGAGGTTACCATGGAAGATGGCGTTGTTAAAGTAATTACACCTTTAGTAGATACCCCTGCTTTCAAAGCAGGAATCAAATCGGGTGATTATATTATCAAATTAGGTAAAGAATCAGTTCAAGGCCTTTCGTTAAAGGATGCGGTGAACTTAATGCGTGGTAAAGCAGGTTCTACTATAGAGCTTACTGTACTTCGTAAAGGTGTAAGTAAACCCTTAGTTTTTGATTTAATGCGAGAAGTCATACAAATTAAGAGCGTACAGAGTAAGATGCTCGCCGATGGTTATGGCTACATACGCTTGACTCAATTCCAAGCCTTAACGGGAAAAGATATGATGCAAGCAATAGCTCAATTAAAACAACAATCTAATGGTAAGTTAAAAGGATTAATCTTGGATTTAAGAAATAATCCTGGGGGATTACTTGACTCAGCAATCCAAGTTTCCGATGCTTTTCTAGGTACTGATAAATCAGGAAAACAAGAAATGATTGTATATACGGAAGGCCGTCAGCCCGGTTCAAAATTTACCGCATTGGCCAATGCTAATCCTATAGATTCGATAGATAATGCACCTATGGTTGTTTTAATTAATAATGGTTCAGCATCTGCTTCTGAAATAGTCGCTGGAGCGTTAAAAGATAACAAAAGAGCCATAATTATGGGAACTAAAAGCTTTGGTAAGGGTTCTGTTCAAACGGTATTGCCTCTAGATAACAAAACGGCAATCAAGTTAACTACTGCTCTTTACTATACCCCATCTGGTACATCAATACAGGCAAAAGGTATTGTTCCTGACATAGTAGTAGAAGAGTTAGATGTTCCTAAGGATGCCAGTAAAAAGTCTGATCTAACAGGGTTTAGTGAAGCTGAACTAAGCGGACACTTAATCAATAAGAATAATACTGAAAACAATGCAACGGCTAAAAAATCTTTTAAAACGGAAGATTTAATTCATGAAGACTATCAATTGTATGCGGCATTGACTGTGTTAGAGGGGATGTCATTAGCTAACCGATAATTGAAGATAAGATATTAAGTGTACCATCAGCAGCCTTATGGCTGCTGATTTTTTTCGATTATTCCCATAACTGCGTGAACACTTATCATAATTCCATGATAAGCAGCATAGACTAAGCAGTATGTATTTGCCCTTTGTTTACCATTTTAACTTCCGATCTAGTATATAAAACACCATTTTTATCGAAATTAAATACACCCATTACCCCCGTACTCGAAGCTAAAGTATGGATTTGTTGTGCTAGTTCCTGAGTAGAAAAATCAGGCTTGGCGCTCATTGCCATAATGACCCCCTGGTTGAGTATATGGAATAAATCATAAGCATAACCCGCTTCAGTCACCGGGTAGTTCATATTTTCCTCTAAATATTGATTAATAAATTCAGGTTTCATTTCCTTAGTGTCTATGTACCATTGCCCATCAAATACCTTCATTACCTTGGGAGTAACTCGTTCAACAATGCTGGTTACAGGTTTAGTAATATGAGCCTGTTTCATATTAGATTGAATTAATTCAATATCTTCAGGTGAAGCCATTATAAAATAGAGATCAGGATTTTTTCCTTTGATTTTATTTATTAGTCCTGAAAAATCTTTGGTACCAACATCATACTGCTCGTAGGCGGCAATTTTTATTGATGCATCCGCTTGTAATTGTTTCATTACCGATTGAGTGAGTACTCGATCAGAGGGATGATTGGTCGTAATAATGGCTAATTCTTTTACCTTTTTTTGCTTCAACGTATTGACCAAAACTCCTGCTTGCTCATAAGCAGGACTCCAGATAAGGAAATTATTTTTTCCATCGGCAATAGTTGGATCACTGGCCATACTAAAGTGAATGAGATTATTTTTTTTAGCAAAAGCAGCTAATAAACCACCATTCACAGAGCCTTCAGTGACCAAGACACTAATATGATGGGCTGCTATGAATTTTTTCAGGGTATTAGTTGGATCTTTGTTATCGGCTAGTCTATCTAATGTAAAAAAGGAATAATGAATGTTTGAAGTAGCTAATTTATCATGAGCCATCTCCATTGCCCCTAATATATTCCTACCTATAAATGCACGCTCATTAGAAAATGGGGCATAAATACCAATATTCACTGCAACTGCATTTTTATCTGTTGCTACACTCTGATGGCCAGGAGCAGCATGCGATAATCCATTGATTATGAAGGACAAAATCAAACTGTAAAATGCAATGACTGATTTAAACTGTATTCGTGCCATATTCATCTTCATCCTAGAAATAATTGATAAAAAATATTCTGCTATGAATATTTTATAAATACAATCACTATTGCTTCCAAACCCTTTATAATTCTTTCTTAATTCCAACTTTTAGATTGCTTTATTTATATCTTCTTTCCTATCAGCCGCCGTCCCCAGGTTGCCGCAGATGCTTAGTAATCTCCTGATAGAAAGAAAAAAGATATGCCAAATAATCATTAAATCAGTTGGGATCCAGCATAGATTATGCGATAATACCTGTCTAATTATTAATCAAAAATATCATGAACATTACTAAAATCAGCTTAGCTTTACTTTTGATCTCATTTTTTCCCTCAACTCAGGCTGATGTCATTGATCATTTTAATCAAATTAAAAATGACCCCAATGCGCTTTATTCTTTTTTTAAAACCATGCCTAAGGGAGGAGAATTACATTATCATTTAGCTGGAGGAGCCTATCCTGAAACGATGTTATTACTTGCATCCCAAGGAGACTATTGCCTCAATAAAACAACGTTTGTCATTAGCAAAAATGCACAGAACTGCGATGGGATCCAATCGAAAGAAATAATGAACCAACCAGAATTTTACTCTCAGGTGATAAAAAGTTGGTCCATGAAAGATTTTATTCCCGGAAAAGAATCAGGACATGATCATTTCTTTAATGGTTTTGGCAAATACATACCCATAGTGTTCGATTATAGGGTAGAGCTACTTGCAGAAATAATACAGCGCGCCGCACAACAGCAAGAACAGTATTTAGAAATATTAGACATTCCCGATAATGGCCAATCGATTAAGTTTAGCGAACTTATAAAAAATGTCCCATCTTATACGGAAAAAAGACAATTATTATTAGCTAACAAAGATTTTCAAGAGAATATAACTAATGCAGTAAATGAAAGTGATAGGATCACCAAACAAACACAACAATACTTAGGTTGTGATATAAAGCCCCAATCAGCTCCTTGCAAAGTAAAAATTAAATTCCTTTATTACGCTCTACGAGAACAACCTTTAGATGATGTATTTACTCAAGCTCTTACTGCATTTGAAGCAGTTGCTCGTTCAAAAGGTAATTTAGTAGGCGTTAATTTAGTTCAAGCAGAAGATGGTATTATTTCATTACGAGATTATCGTAAACAGATGCAAATTTTTAAATACTTGCACCAAGCATATCCCAACGTACCTATTTCGCTCCATGCAGGAGAATTAGCCTCAGAAGCCGTAGTTCCTGCAGAGCTAAGTTATCATATCCATGACGCATTATTTACAGGTCAAGCACAGAGAATTGGTCATGGAGCCGATATAGGTTTTGAAAATAATGTCGAAGATATCCTGAGGTACATGGCTGAACAATCAATACCAGTAGAAATCAATCTTACAAGCAATAAAAAAATACTCAATCTCTTTGGCCATGCTCATCCCATTAATTATTATCTCTCTCATCATGTTCCGGTAGTTTTATCTACTGATGATGAAGGAGTATTGAGAACTGATTTAACACATCAATATGTTGAAGCAGTAATAAAGCATAATGTGGATTATCCAACTTTAAAACAGATTAATAGAAACGCCTTAACATATGCATTCCTTCCTGGAAAAAGTATTTGGGCCAATGCAAGCAAAGCGACATTAGTTGAAGAGTGCCGCGATTTAAATAGTGAGAGATGTAAAGAATTTATTCAGAATAGTGAAAAAGCAGCATTGCAATGGGATTTGGAACAGAAATTAATCTCTTTTGAAAAAAAATACACTAATGAGGCATCTTGATTCAACTGCTTACGGACGGGCTAAGCAATAAACAAATTGGATTTAGTTAGAGATCGGTGTATCACGAAGGGTGTCAGGGTCTTACTCTTTTTCGCGAGGAAGTGATGAGCACACCCTGACAGGCCCCTGAGACACGGAGTTGCATTCAAGAGCCCATTTAAAAAGAAAGGTTATTCGACTACTGACCTTCCCAAACGCACTTCGTCTTAATAGATCCAAGCGTTCGGGGCCCTGTCAAAGGTTTTCCGTGCTCTTCTATTTATATGCAATAACCGTAGGAAACATTCTGGCTTTATCGTAGATAAACTCAATTTCTTTGAATCCCGCAGACTGCAATTGCTGTCTTGTTTGAGCTGAGGAGCGAAAACACTGAAACTTTGCTTCAAGAATATCGGCAAAAACAATTTTTTGAAGTAATAAATCTTTTGGATTAATTCGCGACATATCCCATTCACATTGCTCCGTGAAGCTTGCTGAAATAGTTATAAAACTAGTAACTAATTTACCTCCTGGTTTCAATGCTTTATAAAATTTATCGAATAATTTTACCACTTGCTTATCGTCGGGCTCATAAATTGTAAGGCCATTGCTAGAAATTAGATCAAACTTATTTTCTACATCAAATTCCCATGCATTACCTTGATTGAGTTCTATGTAGTATTCAAGTCCTTGTTGTTTTGCAAGCGTTTTAGCATCCACTAGAGTATCAGGATCATAATCTAATCCTATTAATTGAATACGAGTAATATCTTTAAAATCAAGATACAACAACTCCCCCATCATTCCACAGGGAATGCAAGCAAGCATAGCGTTATTTTTTACAGATTCCTGATTTTTTTGCAGAAAAATTTCAAAACGCTCTTGAGTTGCTAACATCAGAGGGGCCTTATCAAGAATAAAGGCTTCCAGATCGGTCAGCGGTACCCCTGGGGCGCTTTCTCTTGTTTTACGTCCAAACCAAGGATGAGTTAGCATATAATGAGTCCAATAGCCATTAATTCCTCGATTTAGTAACAAGAAACGTCCAAAGTCAAACTGGCTTAATTGTTCCAATAATTCAAGTTGATAGCTGACAGTAACATAAGGTTTATCACCTTGTTGTTTTATTCTAGCAGTAATATCTTGGATGGCAATGTCAATAGATTGAGTTGCAATAGCATGAGAAATAAGCTGTTCTTGTTCTATATTTGCTAGCATAGGTCATCCTTTATTATTTTTTATGAATAGGTAGTGCTTACAATCGAGATCAAAGACTGAATCACGCTTTCCCTGGTTGCAAGCAACCAGGCTACACTTAAGTTATGCGGATTGATTGCTTGTGTTGACGCCATTACCTGAACGATTGCATTGAAAATTATCAATTAAACTGTAAAAGGATCGCGCAGAATAATTGTTGAATCTCTTTCAGGCCCTGTGGACAATACATCAATAGGGACTCCAAGTAATTGCTCAATTCTTTTTAGATAAGCAATAGCGTTTCCTGGTAAATCGCTCATCACGGTGACATCTGCCGTATTTTCGTGCCAACCTGGCATCTCTTCATAAATTGGTTCCAAGCCGACAAAATCATCTGCTGCTTGGGGGGGGCGGGATAAATGATTACCCTCACTGTCTTTATATCCTACTGCAATACGCAAAACGTCCAAACCATCTAGTACATCTAATTTAGTCATGCATAAACCAGTAATGCTATTTAGTTCAATGGACCGTTTTAGAAGAGCAGCATCAAACCAACCACAGCGTCTGGGTCTGCCAGTCACAGCTCCAAATTCTTGCCCACGCTCAGCAATTCTCTCTCCAATTTCGTCAGTAAGTTCTGTTGGAAAAGGGCCTCCTCCTACACGAGTCGTATATGCTTTGGTAATACCTAAAACATAATCCAAATATTTAGGACCAAACCCTGCGCCATTAATTACAGAGCCGACACAAGTATTTGAGGAGGTAACAAAAGGATAAGTTCCATGATCTATATCAAGATAAACGCCTTGAGCCCCTTCGAATAGAATATTATCTCCATGTTCTCTATGCTCATGCAAACAAGTTGGTACATCGCAAACCATAGGCTTTAATTCTTTAGCCCAAACCAAGGCCTCATCCAATATAGGCTGCATTTCTACCGCTGGTTGCTTAAAATAGTGTGTTAAAACAAAATTATGATAATCTAAAAGAGCCGTTAATTTTTTAGTAAATCGTTCTGGATGGAATAGATCACTAACTTTCAGCGCACGGCGAGCAATTTTATCTTCATAAGCAGGGCCAATACCTCGTCCAGTAGTACCTATTGCCGCACTTCCCATATGTCCTTCCCTCGCTTTATCTAAAGCGACATGATAAGGCAAAATAAGAGGGCATGCGCCGCTAATCCGTAAACGATTTCTAACATTAATCCCTTTATCTTCAAGCTCTTTGATTTCTGAGAGTAGTGCTTGAGGGGAAAGAACCACACCATTAGCAATGTAGCAGGTTACATGAGATCTAAGCATGCCAGATGGAATTAAACGAAGAACCGTTTTCACCCCATTAATTTTCAAAGTATGCCCTGCATTGTGTCCGCGTTGATAACGAACAGCAACCTGTGCGTCTTGGGTTAGCAAATCGACAATTTTACCTTTGCCTTCATCACCCCACTGTGTACCTAAAACAACAACATTCTTACCCATCGTCTACTCTTAATTTGCAAAGCGCTGATTGAAGTTAAACCCAATTTCAGCAAAATCGAACATTATAATTACTTTTTAGCAGATACACCATCATTTTTTGGTATTGGCTGCTTAAAATAATCAAAAAAAGCGCTACTTTGATCTAGAACAAAAATATCTTTTTTACTATGAAAACTATTTTCATAGGCAATTAAACTACGATATAAAGCAAAGAACTCTTTATTTTGGCTATATGCCTTGGCGTAAATTGCTGCTGCCTCAGCCTGCCCTATTGCTCTTGTTCGTTGTGCCTGACTCTTGGTTCTAGCGAGTAAAATCATAACATCGGCATCCGCTTTTGCTTGAATTTCTTCAGCAGCAGCTTGACCATCAGCCCTATGTTTATTGGCAATTTTCCGCATATCCGCTCGCATACGCTGATAAATCGCATTACTAGTATTTGCTGGTAACTCAATACCTTTAATACGAACATCAACTACACTAATACCGAGCTCACCAGCCTGCTTTTCAGCTGCTTTACGTAATAACCCCATCACATCATCACGACCACCTGAAACAACCTCAGATATAGTTCGCTTACCAAATTGAGCACGTAACAAAGTATTTAACTGTTGTTCAAGTAAGGTCTCTGCTTTAAATTCATTACCGCCAGTGGACTTAAAATATTGTGCTAAATCGGTAATGTGCCATTTAACGTAATAATCAACCATTACGTCCTTTTTCTCTTTAGTAACAATACGTGTTGACTTGATGTCCATCGTTTGAATACGAGTATCAAATATACGTACATTCTCAATAAAAGGGGTCTTTAGATGCAATCCAGGATTTAAAACCTTCACTTTATCCGTATTGCTCTCTTTTACTAAACGACCTAAACGAAGAATAATACCCTGTTGTCCTTCAGTTACTGTAAACACACTACTAAAAAACAACAATAATACAAAAAATACAATAATGCCCAAGGTAGTTTTAGTTGCATTCATGATTAATCCCTCCCTTGACGATAAGTAGGTCTGGTGAGATCGCGTCCAACTAAAGTCCCATTATCTTCATTATTGTTATCAGCAGTATCTCCTTTTTTGACTTTGGAACTATCTGATTGAGTGCCCGGTTGATTTATAGCTAATTTATCTAATGGTAAATACAGCAAATTACCTGATTTATTATCTACAATAATTTTACTGACGTTATTTAAAACTTTTTCCATGGTATCCAAATACATACGCTGTGACATGACTTGAGGTGCTGAAAGATATTGAGGAAGCAAGGCGAGAAACTCAGCCACATCTCCCTGAGCACGTAACACTACCTGCTTAGAAAAAGCTTCCGCTTCTTGTTGAATACGACTCGCATTACCTTCCGCAATAGGAACTACTTTAGCGGCATAAGCATAGGCTTGTTCTTTAAAGCGCTTTTCATCTTCCTGAGCTTTAATTGCATCATCAAAAGCATCTTGCACGCTTTCCGGGGCACGCGCAGGCTGAGGTGAAACGTTAACGATGAAAATACCTGTTTTATAGGTATCTAAAATTTTCACAAGAGAGTCTTGTACTTTATTACCCCAAATTTCTCGACCCTCAGTGATGATCTGATCCAAGGTTGTAGTTCCAACAACTTGCCTTAAAGCACTGGAAGTGGCTTGTTGCAAACTTTCCTCGGGATTTGCCACATTAAATAAATATTGTTTCAAATCACCAATTCTATATTGCACTGCCAAAGAAACAGAAACTAAATTCTCATCACTGGTAAGCATCTGAGCGGAGTAAGAGTAATCCAGAACTCTATCCACATTCATAACTATTCTAGAGGAAATAATTCGTGGGATCCAATGAGGCCCAGGCCCGACTGTTTCTACATATTTACCAAAGCGCAAGATTACTGCTTGTTCAGCAGGGTCAACGATAAATATTCCAGAGAGAACCCAAAGAACAAAGGCAATTAAAATAACCATAGCAGCCAACAAACCACCGCTTGAGCTATTGGATGGCTTATTACCAGGCTTTCCAGTGCTACCAAACAGTTTCTTCACCTTTTCATGAAGTCTTTTAAACACTTCATCTAAATCTGGAGGCTGATTCTTACCCTTCCAAGGATCTTTGCCCTTTTCTGGCTCATTCCATCCCATCGCTACTCCCGACAATTTCTAAGAAACCTAGAATTCTAGGGTGTATACGAAGTTTAAGCAAGTAGATACTGGACTTCTTTCAAAACTCGCTACGAAGCCCAATTTAATGAATGTATACTCAATGGCATTAACTTAAGCCCATGTAGCTCGGTTGCTTGCAACCGAGATCAAACATTGAGCCTAGTACGCCCTGGTTGCAAGCAACCAGGCTACAACTAGGCGACACAAGATTAACTCTTTAAAACGCCATTGGATCTATACATCGCAGGACATAGCGAAAGAGTAAATTCAAAATTATCTTGGGGCTGTTATTTGCGGTGCTAGCTCTTCAGCTTCAAAATCCATATGAACGCTAGGTATAGGCTGTAACATATCCCCAAGAACAATTCTAGTTCTACTCGTTGGATGTTCTTTAGCATACTTTACAACCTTCTCCCAATTGCAAAGCCCTTCAGCAATCATCCACCGCATTGTACTCCAACGATTAGAGAATATCTGATTATCATAAGCTTTTGTATAACGTCTAACAAATTCAGCATATAATTTAAGCGGATCTTTTTCGTTTTGGAAATCGATAGGTGTTGCCGAGGACAATGGAACTACATTAGGCTTATCAGCCTGGGGCGCATCGTATTTTCTCGTTACCAAACTCTCAACCATGAATGCAGCTTCGCTGGGAACACCAAATAAATGGCGAATTGAACTCCCCCACGAGTGATCAGCATATATAATATTGTGCAGAGTGCTTTCAATCGTATGACAACGGGTAACAAAGGCATCAACCAATACAGGTTTATCTTCTAAGTAATCCCGTATTGCTTTCAATAAATCAATACGATTATCAGTTAATAGATCACGCATTTCTGCACTACGTGGAGGTTCAGCTCCTCGACATAAGAGCATTGCGACTCCACGAATTGCTTCATCATTACCTTCATTATTCGCTATTCGCTGACAAAGCTCTTCTATCGCTGTATGGCCTGATGCTAATTCAGTTGATGTATTTTTATTTTCAGCCTCAAGATCTAATTGCCCCATAGGAAACTCTAACAACGCTTCCATGGCATTAATTTTGCCCAATCGTGCAGCTAATGTTAAAGGAGTATCTCTCATTACGCCAACGGGATTGGCTAATTGCGCTCCTTGAGAAGCTAACAGTCTAACAGCCTCAGGAAAATCCAATACTATGGCCTGATGCAAGGGTTGAAATTTTATTCGACTACCCGACATGGGGGTTGGTGCATGAATATTAGCTCTACCGCCAACTAGATACATTAATAAATCAAAAATTCTAAAATTCAAAATTAAAGAAATTAGAGTACGTCCATCAATATCTCGTCTATCAAGCTCAAACCTATCAAATTCTTCTTCTCTTCTAAGTTGCTCCAATGCATGTTGAAGACTCAATTGATCTCTTTTTTCTGTAAAAGGTCGCTCAATACCTAAGAGGTGGAAAGCTAGCTTAACTTTGCCTGTTGATATTGCATAATGTAAAGGCTCTCCAACGTTCTTATCTTCACTACACTCGAGTATATAATCGATAAACTCAGTCAAATCATTTGGATATTCATTTACAGGATCACTTTGTAACGCTTGTGCTTCTTCATCAGTTTTTTCCTCTTGCTCTTGCTCTTGCTCTTGCTCTTGCTCTTGCTCTTGCTCTTGCTCTTGCTCTTGCTCTTGCTCTTGCTCTTGCTCTTGCTCTTGCTGACTATTTTGAGGTTCATCTTGATGGATTTCTATTAGATAATTTAAAACGGTCATCTGCGTACTATTTTGCGACAACCAGAAAGATTGCTTCAGAAAGTTTTTATTTTCATTTATTTTCTCTTGAATATAAGCTTTAAATCCATCCAACCCCAATTTTATTGCTTCATCCATCTCGCTTGCTAAATCCATCATATTACACCTTTGTATGTTGGTTATTTTCGATACATAATTTACAGAATAGATTTTATTAAAGATACTGCTTCATTTAGTCATTTTTTTATAAAAATTAAATCCCATACCCCATGCCCTAAACGCTCCCCGCGCTTTTCAAATTTTGTTAAAGGCCTGGAGTCGGGTCGAGGAGAATAGCCCCCTGTCAATTGTTGATTACGTAACATGGGCTCCGCAGATAATACTTCCAACATATGTTCCGCATATTCTTGCCAATCGGTGGCGCAATGGATAAAACCATCTTTTTTGATTTTCTTACTTATTAATTGAATAAATTCTGATTGAATCAACCGTCTTTTATGATGGCGTTTTTTATGCCAGGGATCAGGAAAAAAAATTTGTACCCCTGCTAAAGAGTTATCTTCAATTTGAGATTGCAGTACTTCCACAGCATCATGGGCTACTATACGCACATTAAGCAATTGGTGCTCATGTAAATCAGCAGCCAAGCTCCCTACACCGGCCCTATGAACCTCAATACCTATATAATTGGCCTGAGGATTCTCTTTAGCCATAGAGAGTAAAGAGGTTCCCATGCCAAACCCTATCTCAACTATAGTATCAGCAGAACAGCCAAACTCTTTTTCAAAAGACCAGGGTTCATAATTCATGACTAATTCGTAATTTTGTAACCATAAGTCTAATCCCTGTTGCTGTCGGTTACTCACTCTACCAGCCCGTAACACATAACTTTTTATCCGACGCTGCATTATCGTTACCCAATTTTTAAAAATCGCAAATTATACCGATTTTGCTTAATATTTCTACTAAGCTTCCCTGTCGGCCATTTATTTGGTAAATTATACCTTTCGGTAGTTCCGATTATTCCTTATTGAATAGCATTCTTATAGGAAAGCAAAGTAAAAATATTGCAATATTTGAGTTTTTTTGTTATAAAACCGCTCTTGTATTTCATGTCCGGTTATTTTGTTTAACGAAAGCCCCGAATTTTACAGAAAACCTCTTGCATAATTAGCAGATTTTGTTTGAATGCAAGGCATAAGTGATTCGAAGAACATAGTTTACTGACCTGTAAACATGCACAGAGGAAACACTGAGGCAAAAGATACGATGATGCTAGGGGTTTAGAGAAAAACACGATATAGAACTTTTATTTTGGAGTAACACTAATGTCTAGAGTATGTCAGGTAACTGGCAAGCGGCCCATGACTGGTAACAAAGTGTCGCACGCTAACAATAAAACAAGAAGACGCTTTCTGCCTAATATTCAGAATCACAAGTTCTGGGTTGAAGAAGAAAAACGATTTGTCACATTGAAACTCACTGCCAAAGGTATGCGTATAATAGACAAATTAGGCATAAAAGTAGTTCTGGATAGACTCAGAGCTAAAGGCGAAAAAGTATAATTAAGGGGATAAACCATGGCAGCTGTTACAGTTAAGGTGAAAATGGAATCCACAGCAGGAACTGGATACTATAAAACCACTACAAAAAATCCACGTAATCATCCTGAAAAAATGGAACTGATGATGTACGACCCAAAAGTACGTAAACATGTTCTCTTTAAAGAGAAAAAAGTGAAGTAATTATTCAAGCCCCATACCATTTTGGGGCTTTTTATTTTCTGTATCCTTAATATTTTAACGTCTTCATTTCGTTCAAAAAAATAAAAAAATTAACTCCTATTTCTATAAATTAACCCTTGTAAATACTGGATAATCCTTGTGGATCGTTTAAACTGATACATAATAGCAGTGAAAACAAAGAGGATTTGAATGAAACAATCATTGCAGCTTAGTATTGGACAACATCTAACTCTAACGCCCCAACTACAGCAGGCAATAAGACTATTGCAATTATCAACAATAGATTTACAACAAGAAATTCAACAAATAGTTGAGTCTAATCCTATGCTGGAAGCTACACCTATCGAGGAAAGAGAAGAACCTCGTATTAACAACAGCTCAGAGTTGGATGAATTTGCCGACTTCCAATGGTCACAGCTCTACAGCCTTAGCAAGCGCAACAATTTTGAAGATAACGATTATAACTTTGATAATTTGCATTGCACTACTACTAACTTGCAAGAGCATATGCGCTGGCAGCTTGCTCTCTCTCCCATGAGTGATATAGATAGAGTCATTGCTACTGCAATCATTGATGCAATCAATGATGATGGTTTTCTTACTATACCCGTATGTGACTTACATGCTAGTCTAAATAGTGATGATTTTCCTCTAGATATTGAAGAAATTGAAGTAGTGCGCCATAGACTACAACATTTCGATCCCGTGGGCTGCGCTTCAGTAAGTTTAACAGAAACACTTCTTGTTCAGTTAGAGCAACTCCAATTTGACGCGAAACGCTTAGCACTAATAAAAAGAATTATCATAGAAGATATTGATTTGCTGGGACAACATAACTACAAACAATTGATGAAAAATCATCAAATTAATGAGAAAACGGTCAATGAGGTCCTCCAAATTATTCAAAGTCTTAATCCCAAGCCAGGTAGCTTGATACATCAAGGAATTACTGAATATATTATTCCCGATGTAACAGTAAAGAAAATAGACAATCAGTGGAAAGTATACCTGAACCAAAGTGTTCTTCCTCACTTAAGTATTAATAGTCAATACGCGGCTCTAATTCAACGAGCAAATAACAGTGTTGATAATCAATTCCTAAAAAATAATCTGCAAGAAGCTCGCTGGTTTTTGAAAAGTATTCAAAGTAGACAAGAAACGCTGCTCAAAGTAGCAACGTGTATTGTTGAATATCAACAAGGATTTCTCGAGTTTGGTGAAGAGGCAATGAAACCCCTAGTGCTTAATGACATAGCCTCTGCCCTAGACATGCATGAATCAACAATTTCTCGAGTCACTACTCAAAAATTTATACATACACCACGTGGAGTATTTGAACTAAAATATTTCTTCTCCAGCCATGTCAATACTGATACTGGGGGTGAATGTTCCTCAACAGCAATACGTGCTGTCATCAAAAAATTAATTTCAGCGGAGAATAGAAAAAAACCACTAAGTGATAGTAAAATCGCTGAGCTAATCGCAGAACAAGGCATTAAAGTGGCAAGACGAACTGTAGCCAAATATCGTGAAGCCTTGGGCATTGCCCCATCCAATGAGCGAAAAGTTATTCGTAGTTAAAATAATTAGTAATTAAAGGAGAGCCTTATGCAAATCAACATCACCGGACATCGTATCGATGTTACTCCTGCCCTCAGAGCCTTTACCGAAGAAAAATTCGATAGACTTGAGCGTCATTTTGATCATATTACTGCTATTAATGTAGTTTTTGATGTCGAAAAACTAAGACAAATTGCGGAGGCTACTGTTTTAGTTGCTAAAGGTGAGTTACATGCTAGTTCTGAATCTGAAGACATGTATGCAGCAATAGATACACTAGTAGACAAGCTAAATCGACAATTAATTAAACACAAAGAAAAACTTCTTGGTCTTCGCGATCAAAAAGAGTAATGTTCCATTAGATTTGTATTCACATCCTTTCTTCATCGCTGCCTTCGCAGCGGTGAAATCTGTTAATCTCCCAACCACAACAAACGCCTTTCGAAAGAAGTTTAATGAATAGCGCATCTTGCATAAATCCTGTACCTAAGCCACGAGTCATGGTACATTGTAAGGACTATGATAAAGACACAAATTAAGATAATAAATAAACTTGGTTTACATGCACGTGCTTCTGCGAAATTTGTTTCAACTGCAGCACGATTTCAAAGCCACATAGATGTAACTAAAGACTCTCAGACCGTTAATGGAAAAAGCATTATGGGTGTGATGATGCTTGCTGCTAATAAAGGAAGCGAACTCACTCTAGAGATAGATGGCCCAGATGAAGAAGCGATGAACGAAGCTTTAATTCAGTTAATTAATAATTACTTCGGTGAAGGCGAATAGCTCACAACCCAACACTATTGCTGCGTTTGTTCTTGGTTGCAAGCAATCAAGAACAAACGCAGCACCTCATAATTATTCTTTATGCGAACTCCCTCTTCCTCTTTTCATTCTTTGCAAAGAAATAAACGTTAACATAGGACCAGATAAAGCATAGATGCTAAAACTAACAAAAAGAACTATAGCGGGATTTGCAGCAATAGCTACAAATAAAATAATCATGATTAGCACATATAAAAATGGTACTTTACCTTTAAAATCAATTTCCTTAAAACTGTAATAACGCAAATTACTCACCATGAGCACAGAAGTTAATAAAGCAAAAATGGCTGTTAATACAGAAATAAACATATTTTGCCACTCATTTTGATAGCACAACCAAGCAAAGGATGCCATTACTGCAGCAGAAGGTGGACAAGGAAGTCCTTGGAAATATCGTTTATCGGCAGTCCCCAATTGCGTGTTAAAACGCGCAAGACGTAATGCCACCGCAGCGGTATAAACAAAAGCAACCAACCAACCAAATTTCCCCAAATGATTTAATGTTAAGTTATATAGCAATAAGGAAGGAGCCACTCCAAAAGTAACCATATCGGATAAGCTATCATATTGCGCACCAAACTCAGTTTGAGTATTGGTAAGACGCGCAATCCGCCCATCCAATCCATCTGCAATCATTCCTATAAGCATGGCAATAACGGCAGCCTCATATTGCCCCTTCGTGGAAGAAACTAAAGAATAAAATGCGGCAAACAAACTGGCAGTAGTTAGTAAGTTGGGTAATAAATAAATCCCAGAATGACTTTCTTTTTCCATTCGTTATCGAACCTCACTTATATAAAATCCTGAACATCCTAACATAATTAACGTGAGTTCGATATAAAAGGCAGAATAGACTTCTTTCGAAACTCGCTGTATTGAGTGAAGTCTAATTATATCGCTCACACCATCAACCAGTTATTTATAATCGACTATTACTACTCCCCCCCCTTTAATGCAAATTTATTGTCTTAAAATAGCTAAATCCCCAGACAGAAAAGGCATGATGATGCTATAATTGGCATACTGTATTTAAAATACATAAATTATGGCTAATACCGAAGACAAAACAAAGATGAGTAAAAAAATTATTATTGAAGGAGTGACCGCTCAAGGTAAAACCTTTCGCCCACGTGATTGGGCAGAACGTATGAGTGGCTCATTGGCAAGTTTTAAAAACAGCCGCATCTATTACTCACCGCTTTTACAGCCTAGCGTACATAGTAAAGGATACCATTGCGTTTTACTTGACCCTAAGCTGAAAGAATCAAGTCCGCAACTGTATCAATCGATCATGGATTTCGCAAAGGCAAACAATCTTCGTATCTGTAACGAAGAAGAATAGACAGTTCTTTAATTGAGCTTCCTATGCTAATGTTTATTCAAATCCAACCCTTCCCCGATCATATACTCACCCCAGATTTAAAACCCCGGTTGAGGTCCTTCTTCATCCAAAGATAAATCATCAATACCGTTCCTCACCTCTTCTGCAATTTTGTTAAATGCAGTAACCGAACTTGTTTCTAAGCCAAAAATCTTTGTCATAAGTCCTTGCCCTGTAGCTAATATCTCATACTCTTTACTGTTTTTTATCTCTTCAACATGCTTATCAAACTGTTCTTTACTGGTACACAGTTGAGCATAATTTGTTAATTCAGATTTAAGATTAAGTAACAGCCTAGTCTTAAGGCAATCCCCTTTAAGGTTATGAAATTTGTCCGAAGAGACCTCAAATAAATGCCTACGATTATCATTATTAGTATGAGCAGCATGTTGATAATGTGTTTTTATCTGTTGTAATTCACGAAAACTCTCTGTTAATCGTTTAAATCGACTAGGATCGCCACTATCTTTCCACGGCCCGCTATCAGAATCCCTATATTGATAACCTACTATCAGGCTATCTTGAACCATAAGACGCTTGTTACCCAATGCATAAAAAGAAGCATCTCTAGAGGATGGAGACGATATTGGTGTAGGTGAATTATTTGCTCCTAACTTCCGTTGATGTTCTTCAATTAAAGCCTGACTTGTAGGTCGAGGATGCTTCCTACCATAATATTCAATTTCCAAATTTTTGAATACTTGAAGAGCTCTATTAGCACCTAAAGTCAATGTCTTTCCATCTGCGGAAGTAGGTGTTTTTGCCCCACTGTATTGAGCTTTAAATTGATCGGCTTTTTGTGCATTATCAAATACAAGCTGAATCACTTGCTGCGATGGTCTTTTCGCATCAGGAACTACATGAACACTATTACAACCACTATGTAATGAGTCTAATTTACGTTTTACATACTCTGTAGGCGTCTCTTTAGCTGGCATTGGCATAGGAGAAACATGTTTTGGAGACTGCACTATTGTGGATTGCGGACTTACTGTTTGAGAGAAATCAACCAAAGCCTGCATTGTAGGTTTGGGATGTTTTCTGCCGTACTCCTTGATTTTAAATTTTTCGAATATATTCTCGGCTCTAGTAGGACCTAAAGTTAATATTCTCCCATCCTGTGGTGTAGTTGACCCGCTATGAAGAGTTTTAAAGTTCGAGGCCTCTTGTATATTTTTAAATACCAATTGAACTACTTTCTGTGATGGATTGCTTTTATCAGGCACCACTCTCACCTCAGCACAACCTATTTTATCGCGCACGTACTCGAAAGGTGTTTGTTTCCCAGATGTTTGTGTAGCGGGGGGATTACCTAAAGAATGAGGTGGCGTTGGTTGAGAGGCATCAATCAATGCCTGCATTGTAGATCTACGGTTGTGTATACCATAATATTCAATTCCAAATTTTTGAAATACTAAAGGTGCTCTAACAGGTCCTAAAGTCAATGAATTCCCATCCAGTTTAGTATCTGCACCGCTATGTTGTTGCTTAAAAGCTAAAGCTTCCTGTGCGGTGCGAAATGTCAATTGAACCACTTTTAACGATGGATCATTTAAAGCCGGAACGACGTTAACATCAGTGCAACCGGTATGCGCCAATTTACTTCGTACATATTGTGCTGGTGATTGATAAGGAGCTTTTTGCTGAGAAGATGTTTGTGTTGGCGTTTGATGCCTTATTGGGGTGACATTTTGCTGCCATCCCTGCATATTTTGAGTGTATGTTACTAAAGAATCATGTCGTAGCTGTGTAGAGGCTTGTCGCTGAAGCTGTTGATAATAAGCTTTAGGATTAGAGATGATGATAGGAGTTTGCGGCTCTTCATTCCTTAAATACTCATTACCTAACTCTAAAATCGCAATACCCAACATATTTGCCCCTTTACCCTCCTTTCCAGAGGCCCAGTTATCGTCAAATTGACTTACCTCGATTGGCAAAATACCGTCGCGAGCGCAGTCCATAGCTAACTGTTTTAATTCAGGATGTTGCTCTAATTTCAATTTCACTACGTCATGCATAAATTTCAAAGTATAGGGCTCACCATTTGCCATTAACCCGCTATTGGGGTTGCCCAAACTGTGATAATTAGAATCACAAAGCGCATCAAAGGCTTTTTTATCAGCACCAAATAACCGCGGATAATTTTTTGTTAAACCTTCTACTATACCTTTAGGCCCCCCCAGTCCTTGTCAGGAAGAAACTCATCACCAGGGCCCGCTTTAGTAATTTCAATCTTACGTAAGGTCTGCAATATAATCATTTGCGTTGCTTTATCACCAGGATTTTTATTCATCAAATGAATTAATTTTTGGGCATGATAGGCATGTTCCGAAGAGGGCCAATTAAAAGTCACTGGCTTACCATCAACCATAACATCTTGTTTTACGGGATATTTCCCTGCTTTAGTCGTATTAATCAAAGCCCCATAAGGTTTATTGTCTCCATACTTAAATGGCGCAATTTTGGCATTACCAAGTTGCACAAAAGGTCTGACCATAATTTATCCCCACTCTCGCAGCTTGAACTTAATAAAATAGTCTTGAATAGCTAATGCTAAAACACCTATCAAAAGTTTTATTTAACTATAAAAAAAGATCTATTATTTATCATTATGATAAATATATCATCGAAATTCAAGTTAAAAACAATCTACCTACCTGTTTATCAATCCAAAAAAGAAAAATCTAAAATATGATTTTTGTTTAATGGCTTAATATCCCTGGCTGGCTTTGAATGTCATAGTCCAACTCACCAAAGAATTGACTATATAATTGACTACTGCAATAGAGTTATCAAAATTCATGGCTAAAATGCCGGCAAATATGAAGACAAGCCCTTTAGGTCCTTCCTGAGTCCCTGGCTCACTAGCATGGGCGACAAGAACACATCCCCTCACAAACCAGATTATCCCTGCAGTTCTAATCAATAAGCCCATGGAAGAATAAATATTAGCCGGATTGTAATTAGTATAGGAGATGACATTCCCTACACCAAAAGCCGTATTGGCCATCACATGAAATACTGAAGGAAGATAGAGCAAAAAAGCGCCCATTAACAGAAACATCATTGGAGTAAACATTTTTTCAGAAGAAGAAGATTGGGCTCTTTTGTCACCTATCTTTTTTAATTTGCTGAGCGCAGTGATAAAAAATAAAATACCCAATATATAGGCACCACCCGATATAAATTTTTGGACAGGATAAAGTGATCGGCTTAAATTGCCTATCATTGTTACTAAATCTGTAGTCGTCATATGTTAATTATATTATCTCAACACTTGCAATGCATAATTTTTCCCCTATATTAAGCACTTTATAATAAAAGTTGATAATCGTCATGCAAGTAAATACCTTTCCTATTACTTTGATAGAGTCTTTTATGCTCTCTCCCAAGGTAAAACATTTTGTTTTTAACTGTGAACAGTCTCTTTCATTTAACTACCTACCAGGACAATTTATCACCATTCACTTCGAGCGTGATGGTAAAAATTTAAAACGTAGTTACAGTATAGCTAATTCTCCCAAACAAGATAATCGAATAGAATTTGCTGCAGGATATTTTGCCAATGGGCCAGGCACAGAGTTCCTTTATAATTTAAAGCCAGGGGATGTTATCCATATTACGGGGCCTTTTGGTAGATTAATTTTTAAAGATGAAGTTCCCAGGCGTTATATTTTAGTTGCTACTAGTACTGGAGTAACTCCTTATAGAGCTATGCTGGCCGAATTAAGTAAACGCATTGAGCAAAACCCTCAGTTACAGGCTGTTATTCTGCAAGGGGTGCAAAAAAGAGAAGAAATTCTTTATGCTGATGAATTTAAGGCATTTACACAAAAATATCCACAAGTAACTTTTAGAGCCCATTTGAGTCGAGAATTACCTGAAAAATTACAAGACAATGAATACACTGGATATGTTCAGCATGCTTTTCCTGAACTTAATCTCAATCCAGAACAAGATGTTGTTTATTTATGTGGAAATCCAGGTATGATTGACGAAGCTTTTAACTATTTAAAAAATCAAGGTTTTGCTATGCAGCATATTATTCGTGAAAAGTACATTTCACGGTAACTGCTGAATATAAATTGAGGAGGATAATACATTATGCATTACGAAGAATTGTCAGACACTATGGAACAGATGTTGCAAGATGGAAAGGGCATTCTAGCTGCTGACGAAAGCAATAGCACTATAGGCAAACGTTTCGAATCAATAGATGTTGAAAACACAGAACAAAATCGTAGAGATTACAGATTATTACTTGCCACCACACCTGATCTGGAACAATACATCAATGGCGTAATTTTATTTGAAGAAACATTTGAACAAAAGGACGATCATGGAACTCCCCTAGCAGAACTATTTGCTAATAAAGGTATCGTTCCTGGTATTAAAGTAGATAAAGGACTCATCGATTTACCAAATACTCACAATGAAAAAGTAACTCAGGGCCTTGATGGTTTAGCAGATAGACTGCTTCATTACAAAAAATTAGGTGCTAAATTCGCTAAATGGCGTAATGTATACTCTATTTCTGAATATGCTCCTAGTATCGCTGCAATTAAAGCTGGTGCGGAAAATCTTGCGCGATATGCAGCAACATGTCAATCAGTAGGAATAGTTCCTATTGTTGAGCCTGAAATTCTAATGGACGGCAATCATAGCATAGAACAATGTGCTGAGGTCAGTGAGATGGTTTTACATGAACTATTTCATGCCTTATTTATACATCAAGTGGAATTAGAACACATCATACTCAAACCCAGCATGGTAACTTGCGGTAAAAGTTCTGTCCCATTTAGTGAACCAGATAAAGTAGCAGATTATACTATTGGTGTATTCCGTAATAATGTCCCTGCTTCTGTTCCAACCATTAATTTCTTATCTGGTGGACAAACACCACAACAAGCTACAGAAAATTTAAATGCAATCAATACAGTTGGACACCAACCATGGTTATTGAGTTTCTCTTATGGCAGAGCCTTACAAGAAGATTGCTTAAAAGCTTGGAAAGGGAAAAAAGAAAATATTACCAGCGCTCAGGAAGCTTTATTAAAGCGGGCTCGCTTAAACAGCATGGCCTGTATTGGTGAATATGAAAACGCTATGGAGCAATAACAGTAATCTCTGTTGTGTTGGGCCTGGGGCCCAACCTACATCTATTGTCCTTCAAAAATCACAGTGTAACAGCTCAGCCCCTCATCACGAACGTCCATGTAAGGAAACATTAACGAGGGGGACTGAACTATTACATCACAGCAAGGTAAAACGCGCATATAAAGGTAAATGATCCGACAACATGCGCCAAGGCTTTCCTTGAAAACAAGCAACTTCTTGTACCTCCATCCCACGAAAATAAACTCGGTCAACACGCAATGCGGGTCTAATCGCAGGGAAAGAACGAGCATGTTGCCCTTCAACCGCTACAAAAGCTTCTGCTATATTTAAATCATCTGCAAGAGTTTTGGAGATCACCGTTCGCCAATCATTGAAATCTCCGGCCATTAATAATGGCTCATTTTGTGGAACAACATCTTTAATTCGTTGAATTAAAGCTTTACATTGCTCCATTCGCTCTGCTTTAAAAAGTCCTAAATGGACACATAATAGATGAATAGTAGTGCTATCAAGCTTTACTTGAGCATGTAAAATACCCCTGGAAGCTCTAGTAGTATTAGAAAGGTTAATATTCTCAAAACATTCAAATGGATATTTGCTTAAAATCGCATTTCCGTGATGACCTGATTGATATATGGCATTTTTAGCATAAATATAATGTGGCCATATATTTTCCGCTATATACTCAAATTGAGGAGCTTCTGGCCAAGAATCTATCCGGCGCTCTCTTCGTTTGTGTTTACCTTGGACTTCTTGTAAGAAAACGAAATCAGGATTTAACCCACTAATCGCAGCACGCATTTCAGGAAGCAAAAAACGAACAGCACCCACACCAAACCCTTTATGAATGTTGTATGTTATCAGCGATATGCTGTTTACATCCTTTTGCATTCTCTTTGTACCATTACCTATTGTCTCTTAAGCATAGCATTAACATGAATAATTAATAACATATTTTTATACTATTAACTAAGGCTTACAATGATCAAGAAATCACCGAAAATGATAGCAAGGGCTTAGAAAATTATCAGAAAGAGCCATTGTTTTAACAAGATTATGATTAAAGATCTGGATTTATAGAGCAACACATGAGGTAATAGGCTATAGCTCTAAGTAACAGAATAATAACTGAAAATGGATACTCAAGAATTAAACATTCCAGGCTTAACTATTGCTTATAAAGCATGGGGTAATCCTGAAAACCCGCCAATTATTGCGCTACATGGCTGGCTGGATAATGCCAATAGTTTTGACCTTTTAGCAGAGTATTTAAAAGATAACTACTATTTTATTGCTGTAGATTTGCCAGGCCATGGCCATTCTACCCATCTTTCTCAAAGCAGTAATTATCATTTGATTGATGGTATATTCGTAATAATACAAATAATCAATGCATTAAAATTAGATAAAGTTCACTTAATAGGCCACTCTATGGGAGCTTGTTTAGCAAGCATAGCAGGAGGAGTAGCCCCCAATCGTTTTCTATCAATTGGTTTAATTGAAGGGTTAGGTCCTTTTTCGCATCCAGAAGAATCAGCATGCGAACAACTGACTATCTATTTAGACTCTTTGACTCATCAAGATACAAAAAAAAATAAAGGATATCATCAATTTGAACATGCTGCTTTAGCCCGTTCGCTAAAAGGGTACGTTTCTTTAGAGATCGCGAAAATATTATGTCAACGAGGTCTTGTAAAAAAACATGGCATCTATCACTGGAGACATGATAAACGATTATTAGCCCCCTCTCCACTACGTATGACCGAACAACAAATTCTTTCTTGCCTAAAGCAAATTAGTGCAAAAACATGTTTAATTTGGGCTAGTAAAGGATTTTCTTTTGATTCAAAATTAATGCAAGAACGTATAAAAACGGTTAGTAATTTAAAAATTGTACATTTTGATGGCGGACATCATATTCATATGGAACAGCCGGAACTTGTAGGGCAATGTCTCATTGATTTTTATCGCTCACTGTAATAACCGCGTTTTATCTCATAGTAAAGGTTCACAACCCATGTTTTTAAACTATATCTTGATGACTTGGCAGCACGAAAGTTGAGTCAAAACACCCCAACAATCATTATCAACTGAGAACACTTGTGACAAGACATAAAAGGCAGAATCCCGCCTTTTATGTCTTACTATGACTAACTATTACCGTCAACAGCACAAGATTGATAATTAATAGCTACTTCATTCAATGATTTTTTTACGTCATCAAGTGAAAAACCTAAATCTTTGGCTGCACTAAGCACACCGCAACCGGCGTCGTCAAAAGATACATATGGTGTCCAATAATCCATATTAGCCTTAACCATTACATCAAATGCCTTGCGAATATCCCAATTAGGCTGATTCGCTAAGATGTAGAATAAATGGTTGTATACGCCACTCGAATAATGAACATCTAAGCCACCATAATAATCATCCGCTGTATCAATAGACGCCCCATCAAGACTCGGCTTATCCATGTAACGTAATGCGTCATATCCACTATCTTCTTTCATTATTTCTGAACCAATCTGCCAGCTACTTTTACCTGCTGAGTAAAACTGAGCTGCTTGTGCTGCCATATCAGAGAAAGACTCATTGATTCCACCTGATTGGCCGTAATATTCCAAGCCAGAATGCTGCTCGGTAAAGCCATGGCTGATTTCATGAGCGCCCACTCCCAAAGAAACCAATGGGTGCATCATGGTGTCACCATCACCGAAGGTCATTTGTTTGCCATCCCAATAAGCATTTTCATAACCGTCACCGTAATGAACTCTCATTACCAATTTCATAGGTGAGCCATCACTCTTAGTCAGAACCTCTATGCCATACCAATCAAAGTACATGTGTTTAATCACATGACCAGCATATAACGCATCATTAGTAGGAGAGGATGCTCCATTTTCTTTATCATAACCATCAGCAGCATAACCTGTGTAAAACATAGAGTGAGACTGATCACCTAAATCTATAGTACAAGAAAATTTCATAGCAGCATTTTTGGAAGAATACTTATGTTGCATATCAACAACTTTCACATTGGTATTTTCCATGAAACACATTTTGGTATTAAGATCTCTAGTCAGCTCTAACAAGGGTAATTCTTTACCATATTGGTATTCACCCATTTTACGATTTCCACCAAAACCTGTTCCTTTCACAGCAACCACTTCAGTTTTCACATCATTCCATTGAACAAATGGCTTATTAGTTTGTGCATCAATAATGGCTGTTGGACGCTCTGGAATCCTATCCTCATGAGTAACAAATACACTGACCTTGTAAGCCCAATGTGCTTGATTTTTTTCATCAATATAAACCATAGGAGTTACTTGTTCTTCACCAACTTTTTTATCCGCATATTTATTCTTAAATTGCTGTAGCGCTGCGGCAGCATTTTTTACAAAAGATGATTGCGGCTGTCCTATTTCAGCTTGTAATCCTTGATAAACAGTACCATTCATCTGCACCCCTGTATTGGCTGCTATAAGAGATGGAGCTTTTTGCTTGCTATGCATAATGGCATAACCGCCAAAAACAGGAAAACCAGCGTATAGTTGTTGCATACGCACATGAGTTACTTTATTGCCATCGGTATGTTGTCTTACAAATTGTAAGCTATCAGTCGATACTGCAGCACCTTTCATTACACCTGGTAAAGCGAGTTGAAATTTTTGTTTTAATTCAACAAAAGATGTTTTTTGTAGGGCTACAGGCTCCGCTGCTTTTACAGGTGAAGCTAATCCTACGGCTATAGCAATGGCTAAAGGTGACAAATAATAATTTGGATGCATTGAAACTAACTCCTTTGATTAATTCTAGATAGGACAACCCTTCCTGGAATGTCCATGATGTTTTATATTACCCTTTGATTTTTTAGGACAGCTGATTAGCAAAACATCTTAATCTCACGATTATTCAGCTTAAAAATCAAGGGTAATCCAAAATATAGCTAATGCTCAATGCAAATCAGTCACATCGAACTTTAGCTCTTTTCAATTGAAATATTATGAAAATCATAATATTTCAAAGAAATACGAGTACCGAACTAACTACTACTATACAAAAATACAAATAGATCTTTTTAAAACCATACAAAATTAGCACAATTTTCTTTTTTTTTAAATTATTTAATTCGTATCACTGCTTTTCTTTGCTTTTAAATTAAGCCTAATCAGTACCTCTCCTGGAGTGACCTTACCCCCTTTTTGACAGCAGATCTCTACAACTACTCCTTCTTCAGGGGCCTGCACCTCTGTTTCCATTTTCATTGCTTCAATGGCTAATAATGCTTGTCCTTTTTTCACTCGCTGCCCCACTGTGACATGAATAGCCATAACGGTACCAGGAATAGACACAGAGATATCACCGGGCTCAATAGCTTTTGTCCTCGTAATTACTGCATTTCGTTCTTCAAATTCAGTACCATGAATGACTACTTCTTCAGGAACACCATCAACCCATAAAAAGCAAGTTTGCCGACCATGTTGAGGGGTTCCAAATCCTGCGACTTTCACGTGATAGTCCTCTCCGTGAAGAGTAATTTCATATTCCGACAAGGCGCGACTTTCTGATGCGCCCGTCTGAGGTAATAAGGGCTCTGGTACCAAAGAGTCATTTTTGCGCTGCTCAAGAAATTGTTTACCAATTTCAGGAAACATCGCGTAAATCAATACATCTTCTTTCTTTAGCGCCAAATCGCCAATTTCTTTCTCTAATTGATGTAATTCA
>DAIAOV010000004.1:29012-70559 GCA_027437055.1 Legionella sp.
ACATCAGTTCGCCCAATTGCTTTTTTGCGCAATTTCAGGCTTATTTTACCCGGAGGAGTTCCATATTTACCTTGACAGTAAAGTTTTACCTCATTAGTTATCGTTTTATAACGTTCACCGGTTAACACATTGATTACAGCCTGTGTCCCTACCACCTGCGACGTAGGTGTAACTAAGGGTGGATATCCCAAATCCTCACGAACACGAGGAATCTCTTGATGAACAGCGTCAATTTTATCTAATGCATTTTGTTCTTTCAATTGACTGTATAGATTGGAGATCATACCTCCTGGTACTTGATACAGTTGTACCCGAGGATCGATATCACGCGCCTCACTTTCAAATTGATAATATTTTTTACGAACAGCCTTGAAGTAGTCATCAATTTCCAATAATAAATTTAAATCTAATTCTGTATCAAATTCACTGCCAGCTAATGCGGCAACTGTCGCTTCTGTTGGTGGATGAGAAGCGCCACCAGAAAAAGACGAAATAGCAGTATCAAGATGATGGCACCCAGCAAGCACCGCTTCATAATGACACACATTAGCCAAGCCTGAAGTAGCATGGCTGTGTAAATGAATAGGTAGGCCTGTTGTCCGCGCAAGTCCCTCGCACAGTTCAGTAGTGATAGAAGGAATCAATAAACCCGCCATGTCTTTAATTGCTAGACTATCACATCCCATGTCCGCTAATTCTTTCCCCAAATTGATAAATCCTGCGAGATTATGGACAGGACTGGTTGTATAACAAATTGCTCCTTGGGCATGTTTTTTTTCCGCTTTAACTGCTTCTATGGCAACCTTTACATTTCTAGAATCATTTAATGCATCAAAAATACGAAACACATCAACACCATTAGCTGCTGCTAATTTGACAAATTCTTTGACCACATCATCCGCGTAATGACGATAGCCCAATAAATTCTGCCCTCTAAGTAACATAGATAGACGCGTATTAGGCAATGCCTGCCTTAACAAACGTAATCGCTCCCAAGGGTCTTCTTTTAAAAAACGCAAACACGCATCAAATGTTGCTCCTCCCCATACCTCCATAGCCCAAAAACCAACCTCATCCATTTTTTTGCATATAGGCAACATATCATCTGTTCTTAAACGTGTTGCAATTAAGCATTGATGAGCGTCACGAAGAGTCACATCGGTAATTAAAGTTTTTACCATAAAACTATCTCTTATTTTTCTTATATGAAAACAATAACATAATATAAATCGCGGAACACCATTGATGAATGATAATTAATTCTCGTCTCTCAATATTCTCCAACTTACATGATATTGCAGATTAAAATCATTTAATAATCCATCGCTATCAAGGATATTTAGGGAAGTTAAATGTATCTTATTTTTTCTGAAAATATGGAGCTATGTTGCATGGATCTTGCCGATATCCTCGCAGATATATGGACAGATTCATAAAGATCAGGCAAAATCTGGAAAAATCATAATACACATAGTGTAATGAAAAAAATTCTTGTATTACATGGTCCTAATTTAAACCTCTTAGGAACTCGCGAGCCATCCATCTATGGTTCGGGGTCTTTAAATCAAATTAATACCAACCTATTAAAAACGGCAGATGTTGCAGGACTGCAGTTAACATGCTACCAAAGTAATTCTGAAAGCGAGTTAATTCAGGCCATACATCAAGCAAGCATAGATAAAGTCCATTACATAATATTTAACCCCGCAGCGTTTACCCATACCAGCATTGCATTGCGTGATGCCTTATCTGCCGTGGCAATACCATTTATTGAAATACATATTAGTAACATTTATTCCCGTGAAACCTTTCGACATCACTCGTATTTCTCCGATATAGCTGCAGGAGTAATCAGTGGTTTTGGCGTCAAAGGATATGGGTTAGCGTTACAAGCAATTATTGACGAATTCAAGTAGAGAGAATAAACAATGGATATCCGAAAAATTAGAAAATTAATAGAATTATTAGAAGAAACTGGTATTTCTGAAATAGAAATTAAAGAAGGTGAAGAATCACTTAGACTGAGCCGTTACAGTCACGCACCTGTAGAGGCACCTCAAGTCCACTATATGTCATCCCCTGCTGCTGCACCAGCACCTCAACAACTAGCAACACATCATCCCATGCAAACCAATGCTGCCCATGCAGCAGCCCCTGAGCACAAACCTGCAACACCAATGGTAGCAGGCCATAAAATTCATTCTCCTATGGTTGGAACGATGTATACATCACCATCACCCGAGGCTCCCCCCTTTGTCACTATAGGTCAAACGGTTAAAGTTGGAGATACTTTGTGCATCGTCGAAGCAATGAAAATGTTTAATGAAATTGAATCCGATCGTGCAGGTAAAATCGTAGATATACTCGTAAAAAATGGTGATCCTGTTGAGTATGACCAAGTTTTATTTATTATAGAGTAGGGAACGTGTCTATGCTCAGTAAAATTGTTATTGCAAATAGAGGAGAGATCGCTCTTCGTATCCTGCGTGCCTGTAAAGAACTAGGTATTCAAACTGTTGCAGTCCATTCTGATGTGGATAAAGATTTATTGCATGTTCGCCTTGCAGATGAAACTGTCTGTATCGGTCCAGCCCCTGCTCAGAAAAGTTATTTGAATATTCCAGTGATTATCTCTGCGGCTGAAATTACCGACGCGGTTGCAATTCACCCTGGTTATGGATTCCTCTCTGAGAATGCTGATTTTGCAGACATCGTAGAACAAAGTGGTTTTCGTTTTATTGGCCCACGAGGGGATACCATACGTCTTATGGGAGATAAAGTATCCGCTATAGAGGCAATGAAAAAAGCTGGTGTTCCTTGTGTCCCAGGCTCAGGTGGTCCTTTAGGTGATGATGATAATCTCAACCTGCAGATTGCCAATAAAATTGGCTACCCAGTAATTATTAAAGCTGCTGGCGGAGGGGGCGGTCGCGGCATGCGTGTAGTCCATGGTGAGTCCAATTTATTAAGTTCTATAGCATTGACTCGCAGTGAAGCTAAGGCAGCTTTTAATAACCCAACAGTGTACATGGAAAAATTCCTAGATAACCCAAGACATATTGAATTTCAGGTACTTGGCGATGGGAAAGGACGGGCGATTCATTTAGGAGAACGAGATTGCTCCATGCAAAGGCGTCATCAGAAAGTCTTAGAAGAAGCCCCAGCACCAGGAATTACTCCTGAGTTAAGAAAAGAAATAGGCACGTCTGTAGTCAAGGCCTGCCAAGATTTACAATATCGTGGCGCAGGAACTTTTGAGTTTTTATATCAGGATGGTTGTTTTTATTTTATTGAAATGAATACTCGTATCCAAGTGGAACATCCTGTCACTGAATTGATCACTGGCTTTGACCTGATCAAAGAACAAATCAAAATTGCTAGTGATATTCCATTTACCTTGACTCAAGAAGATGTAACACTTCGTGGACACGCTATAGAATGCAGAATCAACGCTGAGGATGCAAAAACGTTTATTCCTTCACCAGGAACAATTAAGCTACTTCACCAACCCGGTGGGCCAGGCATTCGTTTTGACTCTCATATTTACAGCAGTTACACCGTGCCCCCTAACTATGACTCGATGATAGGCAAATTAATTAGCTATGGCTCAACTCGGGCTGAAGCTGTTGCTCGGATGCGTAATGCTCTTGATGAAATTATTATTGATGGCATTAGAACTAACATCGAATTACATCAACGTATCCTTCACGACAAATCGTTTATCGATGGCGGTACTAATATCCATTATTTAGAAAAAATGTTAAAAGGTTAATATGGTGTGGTTTCAATTAAAAATAGAACATTGTCCTAGTGAAGAAGTAGAATTACTTAGCGAAGAATTGGAAGAGTTCGGAGCATTATCTGTAATGCTCACCGATAAAAACGATAATCCCGTTCTAGAACCTGAACCGGGGACAACGCCATTATGGCCTGAAGTAGTTATTCAGGCCTTATTTGCACAAGCGGAAGAGGCACAGCACACCAAAACGCAATTAGCTCAAACAAGACCCACGTTATCATGCCATCTAGAAGTGCTTGCTGACAAAAATTGGGAAAGAGCATGGATGGATGATTTTAAACCTCAACGTTTTGGTAAGCGCTTATGGATTTGTCCCACATGGCATACTCCTCCAGAACCAGAGGCAGTCAATTTAATGCTTGATCCGGGTTTAGCTTTCGGCACAGGAACACACCCGACCACTGCATTATGTTTAACTTGGTTAGAGCTGGCTGATCTTAATAGCAAATCAATTATTGACTACGGCTGTGGTTCAGGCATTCTCTCTTTAGCTGCATTAAAATTAGGAGCTAAAACAGTACGTGCAGTGGATATTGATGAGCAGGCATTACAAGCGACCCAGAATAACGCCGAGAACAATAGTATTGAAAAATCACAACTGTTTATAAGCTTCCCAGAAGCTCTACAAGATCCTGTAGATTTAATCATTGCTAATATTCTACTAGCCCCTTTAATTTCATTAAAAGAGCGTTTTCATCAATTACTTCATCCCAATGCTAATTTAGTAGTATCTGGCTTATTAGCTGAACAGGCGGAAGGACTCATTAAAGCGTATGAATCTTTTTTTGTCCCTGTTGCTACTGAATATCTAGACGGTTGGGCCTTAATCGTTTTTGCAAGAATATAAATGTCTTATTTAAGGTAAACTATGATGGACAAACAACGTGCTTTATCTTCTTTCCGCCCACGAAGAGCTTTATTAAGCGTATCCGACAAAAGAGGTATTGTTGAACTTGCCCATGCGTTACATAAGCAGGGAGTAGAATTAATTGCGACAGGCAATACCGCCGCTTTACTTAAGGAACAAGGATTGCCTGTAACGGATGTGAGTGAATGCACTGGTTTTCCCGAAATGATGGATGGACGGGTTAAAACACTTCATCCCGCCATTCATGCCGGTTTATTGTCACGCGGAAAACAAGATAAAGAAACATTAGAACGTCATAAACTAAAGCCTATTGACTTATTAATAGTGAATTTATATCCCTTCGAACAAGTCATCAGCGATCCCGAGTGTGATTTTGATAAAGCAATTGAGAATATCGATATTGGTGGTCCTGCAATGGTACGCTCAGCAGCTAAAAACCATGCTCATACTTATGTTGTAGTAACACCTGATGACTATGCTGAACTGATTCAATATTTACAAAAGAAGCAAGCTCCTTCGGATTGGGGATTTACTTTAGCGAAAAAAGCCTTTATACAGATTGCAGCATACGATGCGGCTATTGCTAATTTTTTAACAACTTTAGACGCCAATTATATGCCTAGTGGTTTCCCTGATGTCCTCACTTGTCAATTCGCTAAAATAAGTGATTTACGATATGGAGAAAATCCTCATCAGCAAGCTATTTTTTATGCCGATAAAAACAGTGCCCCTGGTTCACTTGGTTCGGCACATTTATTACAAGGCAAGCAACTGTCCTATAATAATATCTTAGATGCTGATGCTGCTCTTGATTGCGTAAAATCCTATCCCAGTGATAAGCCTATTTGTGTCATTGTAAAACATGCTAATCCATGTGGAATAGCCGTAGGTACTACGACGGTTGATGCTTATCTAAGAGCATTCCAGTGTGATCCAACTTCAGCTTATGGCGGCATAATCGCTTTTAACCAAGTATTAGATGATGACACAGCCAAAGCCATACTAGAAAAACAATTTGTTGAAGTAATTATTGCTCCTAGTATTAGTGATGGTGCCAAACAAATTCTTGCCACTAAGGAAAACATTCGAGTACTCCGCACTGGCACTTGGCATCAAGATAATGAGTTCAGATTAAACATGAGAAAAATCGATGGTGGATTGTTAGTACAAGAACATGACTCACTATCTTTGGTCACCTGTAAACTCAATACGGTAACTCGTAAAAAACCTACAGAACAAGAAATTCAAGATTTAATGTTTGCTTGGATAGCCGCAAAGCATGTGAAGTCAAATGCCATCGTGTATGCCAAAGATTGCGCAACAATAGGTATTGGCGGCGGCCAGACCAGTAGAGTAATGAGCGCACGCATAGGGCTTTGGCAAGCTGAGCAGATGGGATTTAGCGCTCATGGAGCAGTTATGGCTTCTGACGCATTTATTCCTTTTGCTGATACAGTAGAAATTGCGGCCGCAGCTGGGATTTCTGCAATAATCCAGCCTGGTGGATCTATTAGGGATGAACAAATTATCGCCTGTGCAGATGCCCACGATTTAGCCATGGTGTTTACTGCCACCCGACACTTTAAACATTAACTTCTTAACGTACTTGAACACGAAGTAATATATAACGTATTATCTTCTTTTTAAATTTGACGTTTTTGTAAATGCTGCTAAGTGTGTTCAAAACTCATTCGGAGCAAGACCATGACAACTGAGCATTATCCAATCTCAATTGTCAATCGTCTCGCAATTTCGGGCTCATCGTTAGTACCGCAGGGCTACTATCGCTCAAAACTATTTATTGCCCCCTTTTCAACCAATGTTCTAGTAGCAGCTGCAGGCCCACTACTATCGTTACTTGAAAGACTTTGTTTAAGTCCCTCTTTACCCCCTATTGAAAATATAAGAGATAATATTGAACATGAATTGCATGCGTTCAACAGTAAATTAGATGCATCGCAATACTCTCGAGATCTGACTCACATTGCTCGTTATCTAATCTCCGCGACCATCGATGAAATTCTAGGGAAAAGTTACCTCAGAGTTTATAATTTAGCTGCTGCATTTAAGTCATTTACGCCCTTAACTAGTGACGGAGCTCAACCACAGCAGCGTTTTTTTGAAATTCTGAAGTACATTAAAGAAAGACCTAATCAATACCTCGATTTAATTGAGTTAGTCTATTTTTGTCTTATTGTCGGATTTGAAGGTGAATATCATTTAAAAGCAGATGGGCGTCAGGCTCTTGATAATATTATTGAAGATCTGTATCAAATCATACAGCAATATCGTTTTAATAAACCACATCGTTTATTTAATGAAAACCCTATACCCAAAACAGTCAAAAAAAGTTATAAAGCCGCTATAGTTAGTGCAATAGTCGCCGCAAGTATCGTCATTGGTGCTTTCTTGACCAGTCAATTCATATTGGAGAATAAAGCAAAATCAGTTTTATTTGGACATTCACAATTAGCAATGCTGGATAACTAATGGACAATTCTTTACGTGCATTATGTGATGCAATAAAAAAAATACTTTCTCAATTAAAGCCTCAAGTCAATCAACTCTCTTTTATTGTTGTTACGGGAAAAAACAACCAAGGCAAATCTTCTTTATTAAAGCAAGGCAATTTGGAAGAAATGCCCGTTTTTAGCGAACAGCATGCAAAAATATACTTTAATCAGCAAGGTGTCATTATTGAGCTGGGTGAAGCGTGGCTTACTAATAGTAAAATGTTATTGCAAAATACCCTAAAACAACTCAATCGATGTAGTCGCTATCTTAGAATAACTGGTCTTATTTTATGTGTTGATGTGAATGATTTATTAATATCCGACCCTACACAATTTACTAAACAAAAAGAAGCCCATTTACAGTTCTTGAACCGATTAGGTACTAACCTTGGCTATCATGTTGAATTAGCAATAATATTCACAAAAATGGATACACTGGCTGGTTTTACAGAATTTTACCAAATGGATCATGCCACAGATCTATCTAAACCACTTGGCTTTTCTCTCGATTGCATCAATCAGTTGAAAAAGAAAACCGAAGTCTACAACCTTCAATTTAATCAATTAATTGAAATGCTTGGTCAACAAGTCATTAGTAAAATGCATCCTGTACGTTCAACTATTAAGCGTAGTCTGATTCGTGAACTACCTCTCCAACTGGCCAGCCTTCGTGCTCCAACTCAAGCGTTGATCCAAGGGATTTCTCCCAAGTTATTTCATCTGCACTCTATCTATTTCACCAGTGCCGAACAAGGCGGAGTAAGTGTAGACAGACTCAATAAAAAGATACAGCATGAATACGCGTTGATCGTACAAGATACATTTCCTCAAGCCACTAACTTTAGAGCATACTTCGTTGAAGGGGCTTTAAAAAATATTCAGGAACAATGCAGCCAAGTCCCACAAATAAGGAAATTTTCGCAAAAGCCTTTAGTTGCAATTGCAGCCAGCATTGCTGGAATAGGTCTATTTATTTTAGGTTATCATCACTACAAAACAACCCATCTTTTGGATGAGGTTAGTAAAGAATTACTCACTTATGATGTGCTCAATAATCAAGGACAAAATGGCGCTCAAGCACTCTATCATTTATCTAGGGCTGCGAATAAAATTGATCATATTTCTAGTAACTCCATCTCGTTGCCAACTGTTCACCAGTTAAAGCTAAATCTCCATTACAATGCTCAGAATAGGTTACAAGGAGAGTTTTTACCTTCATTAACGAATGAGTTAGAACAGGCTATTACTAATCCCAGTAATACGCCTATAGTGCGCTATAAAGCTTTAAAGATATATTTAATGCTAAGCCAGCCAGAACATCTGGTTACGAGTGAAGCAGAAGATTGGTTTCGAGATCAATGGAAAAACCAAAATCCCAACGGCTCTAGAAAGCAGTTAGCTCTTCTTCGTGACACGTTGAGTAAGCCATTACGCAATATACCAATTAAGCAACAAATAATCAGCGATGCAAGAAACTATTTAAATGCACTACCCTCCAGTTACTTATATTATTCTATAGCTAAAGAATCATTTCCGTCATCGAAACAAAAAATTTCTGTCCAAGGATTTAATTTAGCAACAGATGAATTGCCTATTTATTTTACCAAAGCAGGCTTTGAGGAAGTAATACACGATATCCCTAAAATCAGTAACAAATTACAAACAGAAAATTGGGTTCTAGCTCGCCAGGATTTACCTCAACTGCAAAATTTGCTAAGCCAAGCTTATTGTTTTGATTACGTCACTTGGTGGCAAACCTTTATGCGTAAATCACAGCCCTTACATTATCAAGATTACCAGCAAGGAAGACAAGTAGCGCAACAGTTACAACAATCGAATGCCATTAATCAATTAACGAATTTAATTCAACAAGAAACAAAACCTGATTTAGCTGAAAATAACTCCACTTTTAATCAACTTATCGCCCATCAATTTACCGATTTAAATCTGATGAGCCAATCCAGCACTAAAGAACTAGCTGCTAAGATAAATGAGCTTGAGCGCTTTATTGCAACATTATCGGTGGTTAATGATAATGGAAAAACCGCGTTCACTATTACAAGATCGCGATTTCTTAATGAAAATTCTTCTGATCCAGTTAGTTCACTTTTTGTTCAAGAAAAACAATTACCAGAGCCATTAAGCACTTGGACTAAGCAAATAGCAGGGGATACCTGGAGTATTTTAATAAAAGACAGTCGCCACTATATCAATCAACAATGGCAGCAAACGGTTTATAAAGAGTTTCAAAGTAGTATAGCCAGACGCTATCCATTTGATTCAACGCAACGAGAAGAAATTTCTATTGCCGATTTTAATCATTTCTTTGCTCCTCGAGGTGTATTAAATACATTTAGCGAGCACTATATAAAACCATTCTTAGATGTTTCCAGTGCGGAATGGAAACCTAAGGCGGTTAATGATTTTGTACTGCCTATAGCGACAGAAACTTTAGATGAAATTATCCGGGCTAACATTATAACTAACATGTTTTTCCCTGATCGAGGAGATGAGAGTAAAATTGACTTTAGTTTGCAAAAAATTAATCTTGATCCAATAGTTGCGAGTTTAGAGCTTGAAATTGGCCAGACCAAATTGACAGACACTCAAGGGAGCGATTCATTTATGCGTTTCACCTGGCCACAAAATAATGCCAAATTATCGCTTAGCTCTATTGAAGGGAATCACTACGAAGTAGCCGAACAAGGAACATGGGCTCTATTTAAGCTTCTAGAAAAAGTTAATGTTTTAGTCGATGAACAAGATAGTTCAAGCCTGCAAATCCTCTTTGAAATCAACAGCAACTCAGGCCGATATTTACTAAAGACGAACAACCAAATTAATCCTTTCACTCCAGGTATTTTAAATGGATTCACCCTAAGTGAGGCTGTTGTTTAGGCAGGCGATAAACGATTTTAGTCATAGGGTGAGTATGCTGCAAAGAACGTAGTAACTGTTCTGGGGGAATGGTTACAGAACGTATGATGCTACTGATAATATAATTTATAAGCCATTTATCTCACACCTAGTCCAGCTCTTTCATGCTCAAGTTCATTCTGCTCTGGAAGCTCCGTATCAATTGAGTTTCTTGAGGTGATTGTAGCTTCTACAGTAGCTTTTTCTCCAGAATTTTCCAGCGCATTGATTTGCTGCACTTGTGTTTCTTCTTGAACTACCCTAGGTCCAAGACCTTTCAAAGAGGGTGATACATTTGGTATTTGAGAATGCTCTATTGACGCTCTTTTATCTGCATCAACATCTGTTTCTGAAATTTGTTCATTATTTTTAGTTTTGGATTCTATCCAGTTTTTTATTGCCTGGCCCGCCTTAAATAAGCCATATCCTATGGCTGCGACTGCCAAAACAGCAGCTCCTGCAGCTGCAGCCAATGGAACAGCAAGTATTCCCCCAAGGGCCAGACCAACTCCAACGCCTACTGCGGCAAGAGCGACCAAACCAACTACCCCTATTTTTTTGAAAGTATAGTCTTTTGATTTTTAAATGATCGATTTGAATGCATGGTCGATAGCCTCAGCAAGGGAATGAAATTGGCTAATAGTTTTTCTGATGAATAATTTTAAGTTAGCCCAAAATTTCTCTATAGGATTTAAATCAGGAGAGTACGGGGGAAGAAACAGGAGACTACACTGTGCATTATGAATCAAGGTTTTAGTTGTTTCTGATTTATGAAAAGTAGCATTATCCATAATGATGGTATATCCAGGGCCTAAAGCGGGCAATAGGCATTGTTCTAACCAACAATTAAAAAGAGTTGTGTCACATGTTCCTGAATAACAAAATGGCGCAACCACTTTTTTAGATTGCGGCATCAAACCCGCAATAAAACTTTCTCTTGTATAGCGACGACCTGAAACTTCAGCAAGGATCTTCTTACCTCTATAGCTCCAACCGTAATCTCTTGTTATGAAAGTATCTATTCCTGATTCATCAATATAAACCAACTTTTCAGGCAGATGATGCGCCAACTGGGCTAAATAGTTTTGCCTTTTTTGCTCATCCCGCTCAGCATAGAGTGTGGTCTTTTTTTTCGTGTTATTTTTAAACGTTTTAACGCTCTCCATATCCCCGAAGGAGTAACACCAAAATGCATCGCCAGTTCAGTTAAATGCGCATCAGGATGTGTTTCTATATACTTTTTGAGTGCCTCATCATCCACTTTATAAGGAGCATTAGTTCGTTCTATTGGCGTTAATAACCCCACCACAGCTTTTCTTAGCCTCCATCTCTGAATTGATGAGCGACTTACTCCGAATAGTTTGCATGCCGTTTTAATTAATCCACCTTCTTCTATGTACGCTAGCACTCTTTCTCTTATTTCTGTTGTATGACTCATTTTAAAAAGTCAGTATCCTAACACAGTTAACAAGCCAATTTGAAATCAAATTACTATATCTGCATTTCTAGAAAAGAAACCTTCTGGTTGTGGTTGTTGTATCGTTGGTTCTTCTTGTGCTCGATTTTGAGAGGCCATTTCCAGGGCAGTAACACGCTTACTAGCCATATCTCTTAATTTTGCTACATCGGCGAGCATTTCTTCGGCTTCGGAATAAGGCATTTCATCATGCTCTTTTTTAGCCTCGCTGTGTAACTGGAATCGTTTAGCCATGGCTCTATTGTAGACAGACTCAATGAGAGCAATCTCTGCTTCAGGGAGAGAGGGTTCCCCATTTTTTGCTCTTTCTCTTAATAATCGTATTGTTCCGGGTGCCGAAAGATGAGAACCATCTTGATTATATAATGATAATTCTTCTCTTATTCCCATTAGAATGAAATCAATTGGTCTCATAACATGTGTTTTAATGTTAATCGTTTTTGCATTGGTCTTAGGAGCAGTAAAATCTGTAATCGCTTTATTATATAAAGACTGTGCTGTACAAAACTTACCAAGAGCCTCACTTTCATGAATTCTTTCACGTAATTTTTCGCCAAGAGTATATCTTGGTAAAATGGGTTTTGATGATATGATGGAAAGAGCGATCGCTTCTGGATTTAATACAGCCCCTTCTTCAATTTTTTCTGCCAAACTATCCACAGTACCAATCAGCAGACTGGGGTTGATACCTATAGGATCTGGATATAACTTGTTCGTTTGGGTAAATATGCGTTGGCATAAATTATTTAAGGCATCAAAAACTGGTTTTATTTTTTGTATATCTTCTTCATTTTCAACAATAACAAAGGCATCTAAATCGCTAAACTCAGTAGCTTGGGCTTTTGCCAGAGAACCTGCAAAATGAACATCCATTCCTTTAGGCATTTCAATATTCAATTCTTTAAATGCATCAAAAATCAGTTCCTTATAAATTTGCCTTAATCCATATTCCCATTCCTGCCATGCTGATTGTGCTTGAGGATCTATTGCAGGAGGATTTTTTATCATTTCAGAGAGCGTTTCTAACATGACACTATATTTATCAAAGATGCGCTGGGCTTCCGGGGTCAATGTTGGAAAATCTCGTTCATCACTATAGAGAGTTCCTGCAAGTTGTTCTTGTGATGTACTCATATTAGTCACCTCTAGCTAGGCTATGAAGTTAAGTAATAACAGATTATTAATTAACTATAATTTAATTATACATTTTGGTTATTAAGAAATTATTAAGTGCTGTTTTCAAGTTCATTAAGCTTTTAAATTCTTAAAACTTGATTAAAATTATTTCAAGATAATTATTATTTTCATTCTGGAGAGTACTGTGCGTGTCTTAATTACTCAATTTTGTAATGGTGTAAAATCAGGACAAACTTATAATTCCACTCCCAACCCATTGGATAATGGAAATAGTTCTCTCTTTGCTTCAAGTTTATTTGTTCATTTAAATGAGCATGGAGAAAATATTGCAATCTCAAAGGATACTGATGATCAACTAATCATTGGATACACTAAAGATGGTATGGCATTTCAAATTATTGTAGATGGTTTTTTTGGTGGTGATAGAGAAATTATATTTACATTTGTTAATGAATATGTGGTTTCATTGATGGAGCAGTATTCAAATGATCTAAAATCACAAACGGATTCTGATATTGTCACAAAAGCATTAATAAAAACTATTTATTCCTTAAGAACAACTCATGCCCCATATGCTGAATTCACGATGTCGCTTGCCATGACCTATCAAAGGGATGGAGTATTATTTTGTGCAGGTTTTGGTATAGGTGATACTGGAATAGTAATGAAGCGATTAAATGGAACGATTGAACAGCTTGTTGCCCATACCGAAACAAATGGGTTTAAAGACGGGTTTGATACTTACTCTCAATCTAATATTGATTTGGTGATTCGTCGCAATACTATTTTTAATACAAAAGTAGAACCAGGAGATGAATTAGTTGGTTATACCTATATTTATCCCGAATTAGAAATGGTTATAGAAGAGTTTGAGACGGAATCGATTAATAAAGGCAGCAATAAAGAGAAAATAAAGCACCTGATTTTGGCGCCACAACATTTTAATGACCACTCTTCCTTATATACCCAGATATTAGCTGCAGTTAAGGAAAAACAGGCCGACTTAACTGTTCGCGCTAAAATGTCACAGCAACATCAGCGTTTTGGTGATGATTTTACAGTTGGCCGTTTAGTTATCCCAGATAAATTACTGATTCATCAACTGCGTTTTAATGGTTTTTTGATTGCCATAAACATTGCTTTGGCCTTTTTCATAGAGCGTGAAGCAGAAAATCATGGCTTCTTTAGTGGATCAAGCAAAAGGATAGAAAAAGCTTTGTTTTATAAAAACCTGATCGCTAAATATCAATCTGATTGTTTGATTTCCCTTGTAGTACTACTGGCTATGTTTGACAGTAAAGCGGAAAATCAAATGAATGACTATTTAACAAAGTATTTAGGTTTTCCCTCTCTGAATTCAATAAGCCAGATGCTTGAGGAACTCATTAGTAATGAAATTAATTATCTCAGTGAACACCATGCAGAACTAAGAGATTTATTACCGAATCTCGTTTTAGGTCTAAAAGATGATATTAATCAGTTTATTAGCAATACTAGTGAAGGTGATATACATCATGTATTAGATCAATTTTTAGCTAATAGCACTCCTAAAAGTAGTATATCTAATACTCAATAGATCAGTTTTTGATTCAAATGGGAAATAGGACAAATAAAACCTCATAGCCCAACATTGCGGACAATGGCGTCAACTTAAAAGGAATTTACGGAATAAACCGCTTAAGTTAACGCCATTGTGTGAACAGCTATTTATAAAAATTTACTTTGTTTTTAAAGACAACATCTATCATCTCTAAAAATATTATACTTTCACTGGTAAACTTTTAATGTTCGGATCTTTCGCATAAGCTTCAAGAATGTCATTAACCAACTGATCTATAATTCCTTCTTTGTCTTCCTCTTCAATTAAGCCGCCTTTCTCTTTCATGCTAGCCAGACGTGCCTCAATTACTTTGGCGACGGAACCGTTAGGAAAGAGGGCTGCCAAGAGACGTCGAGCCTCTCCGGGGCCAAGATGGCGGTATAAATGATTTCTTACCGCAGCATCCTCCGCAGTAGTACTAAATGCCCATAACTCTACTGGCCCTAAGGTTAGAGTTAATAATTGAACATTAACCCCGGATTTGGTAGCGAATTGCGCTAAAAATGTAGCTCCCCCTAATCTTGGACCATGAACTCTAGTACGTAAAGCAACTTTTGCCGTTTCCGAAAGGCCAAAAATTGCTGTGGTTTTATCAACGGCCTGAGAAGGTCCTGCGTCCATAATATAAATAGAGGTAGCAAAATCAATCATTACTGGATCAAAGTCATCTACGGATTGAGAAAGCAAAGCAATCTGTACTTTCCACTTACGTCCTTCCCGCATATCGATAATTACTTGCTCGCGAACCGCTTGGGATTTGGCTGTACGATGAAATTCGTCATATACAATCCTCTTATGATCTTCTCTAATCTCTGTAATTCTTTGTTTATGATACTCTTTATACTGATCAGGGATACTACTTAAACTTTCTTCAGTGAGATAATAATGCCTTGCCAAAACATAGCGAGCAAGCATATACATCACTGCTGTTTGGCGATCTGCTGCATCACCACCACTTTTTGCCACTTCGTCAAGATCCAAAGAAACAACTCGTGCATCACCTATATCAAAACTACTTACTCGCGATAAAATTGGATATTCTCGCACTGCCGCAGAGATCATTCTTGAAAAAGCATTAATCAAAGACTCACCAGTAGGTGCCGTCACTTTCTCATACAAATCTTCAATTGAAGGCGTTCTACAGATTGATGCAGCGTCGGCTAACAATGGCATAGCGTAACGCTGAGCTAATAATGCTTCGTGCATAAATCCTGCAGAATAAAGTGAATCAGTCACTTCCCACCATGTTGATTTAGAGTCACGAACAAACCCAATTTCCTCTAAAATACTATCAATGAATTCTTCGACCCCTGGCGCATAAGGAGTTGGATTAAATTCATCGGCCATGCTCTTATATAATTCATCTACCACCATACCAGCCAAATCAGGCATACCATCATAGGGCTTTTCAGCACCTAATGGCGTTGTTAATAAAGTGATAAAATTAACTAAGAATGATCGTTCTAATGCAGTTGGGTAACGGCACCCTAATTGTGTATCAAATGGGTTGATAGAATAATCAGGAGTCATTCTCAATCGATGATAGGCAACTAAGTGTCGTTTAGAGGCTGGTAATGCCTCTCTTAAAAGAGAAATTAATCCACTACTTGAAGGCCCTATATCAATAATAGCAATGCGAGGAAGGCGTACCAATCCGCCAGACAAGCATAATGCTAAATTTGTCGCATTGGACAATACTGATTTACCAGAACCAGGGCGCGCATAAACCAAATCAATCCACGTCGTCTGTTCAGTTGATCCTGGTTGGAACGGCCAAGGCTTACCATCGGGAGAGCGATACAACAATGCTCCTGTTTTCCAAGGCGATGCTGGGCGCGTAATTGGCAACATGGATATTACGGAGCTTAAAGGAGCAACACTTGGTACTGCTGCACTATTTAACGTAGCTCCCAACATTGTTGAGACAAAGCCTGCAAATGGGTCACCACAAATTTCTGATACATCGGTTGATCCCCACCCCTCAATTGCCTTAACTAACTCGGAGCTTCTTCTTCTTAACAAAGCTATATTTCCTTCGGGAGCCCAGGTTGTTGCTACCACGCGCAAACGAATGATGGATTCATCAGTATTGAGTTGTAAATACTTCAGCAGATTCACTGAATCACTTATTAACCGATTTTGAGCAGAACTAAAACTTAGAATGGCTGATAAGAGGCCTTTAAGCTTTATAGTGCTCAGTCCCTCACTCTCGATTAAAAATGAAATTTTCCATGGAATATGTGAAGGCAATATACGGGCAAATAAATTGATGAATGGCCTAACATCTTTAGGAAATAGATCGATATAAGTCGAGGAATATATTTTGTCACCGACTCTAATTGTCCGCAAATCAATAGCTTCCCCGTCTCTAGGAAGTACTTGTTTTGCTAGTGAGGGCCATAATAAATCCGATGGATCTCCATCAAAACTATTCACTTCGCGAACTGGTATTTTATCACCAGGTAAAGTTGCCTTCCAATCATCTGCAGTATAGTCAGGATCTCCGCTCATACGTATAGCATGGATTGCCTCATGCACATCTAATAACTCACCTAAAATATTCAATGCGTCAATATCATTCATGATCGCTCGAACGTAAGCATCATGAGTATCTCTTAACTCCGGGATTGCAGCAAAAAGCGTTTGACTATTTTTAAATGGGGGAGCCTTACTCTCTTTGATCATCTTCAATTTAACTTTATTTGCCGCTTTTAACTGATCACTGGGTAAATTGAATGGTCGTGTGATTAGCACAAAGTAGAGACGTTCCTCCGCACAGTATTGCGATAAATAATTAACGCGTTCTTGAAACAAATCAGATAATCTCAGTTCTAAACGCTCAGCAGTGGCTTCCGCCGGCGCGTAGATGTCTTGAATTAACTTCCTTATGTTTTGTTTATCATGACTAAAATAGACTTGCAATGCATGCCCTGGTCGCCCCATAGCCGCTTGAAATGAATTAGTTAACCCCTCTACTAAATGATCAAATTCGTCTGCCCCAGCAAGAGCTGTTATTCCTTCTATTTTAATTATGGATAATAAACTACCATCATGATTAACCAATACAGTGGGACTATCGGCTGTCTCCAGATCAATATACGATTCTGTTGTTTGTCTTAATGAAGTACTTAACCAGGCAAAAAAGGTATCTATACCTTCAAAAAACGATTCTGACCAACTTGCCATCCCTAATCCCCAATTTTATACATTTTATTAGCATACCTACGGGCTATTCGCCCTCTAATCCGCAATCTCTTCTAATGCGCTAGCAGCCCATTTCTCTATTTGTTTTCGAAATTTGGCTCTAGATGGCAACAAACGTATGTTTTTAAACAGCTGCGCCTTGATTTCTTCTTTATTAACTCCCGCATCAATCATTAATTGACCAAATATTGATGGATCACTTGTGCCCTCACCAAATTTTTCTTCAACGATCTGAGAGCGAAATTTAAAACTTCTATAGATATTCTGTGCACTCCACTTATAACCAGTATCATTAGTAATTGCACAAAACAAGACATGGCATAAGCTATTTAACTCAGTTTGAGTTAACTCAGGCAAATAAACCAAGGTTCCCCCACCATAGCCACCAACGCCAACTGATTCAATAAAAAAGCATTGCGCACAAAAACAACACGCCGTGACCAAGTTTGATAGCCTGTTATTAGTATAATCATTATCTAAATTTACTATTTCTTGAAAAAGACGAGCTTGAAACCCGCAAAATTGACAGGTGTACTTATCTCTCTGAAATATTTTTTGCTCATAAGCCTTAAATCGCTCGTCAATCTTCCTAGCAGAATATAATCGCCAAGAGCCGGGAGTCGCATTTAATTTCAATTCGCTTTGTGTTCGATTTTCCGCCATATATTAGCTCGCCTTAATCTGGTTTTACTATGGCATTATTTTAGTAAAAAACTATTATTTGTATGATTCTAACGATGTTTAACAAATTTCTTTCAAGAAGTAGTTATCTTATTTCTTTATTAAGCATTTTAAACTATAACGAAGGAGGTAGCGTTTATAAAAAACCCACCTCTCTTCGTTAGCATAAAGTAAAGTTATTGGAATATACTTCCTGTTGGGCCAGCAGTTTTACCAGACTGTCCAAACATAGTTTGCCCTGTGACTCCTAAAATTGTAGGAAGAAACAATAAAGCCGCAGCAATGAACACTAATGCTATAGGTGTACCAATAGGCACTTGAGTTGGATTATCCTTATGCTGTTTGAATTTCATAATAGCACCAATAGAAAATCCTAACCCCGCTAAGTATGAACCCGAAGTAATTAGTTTAGCGACATTACTAAATGAACCATACATTGAAGAGGCCATTTTTCCTAATGAGGGAGATGCTGCTGCATCCTGGCTCACTAGGACAATTAAGCTGATACACATAAAACTGATTAGCCACGCCTTATAATCTGATTTACTAATAACCTTATTGTTCACAGCTTTCTCCTATTTTATAGTAATAAACCCAACAACTTATTGGAAAATACTTCCTGTTGGACCAGCAGTTTTACCAGACTGACCAAACATAGTTTGCCCCGTTACACCTAAAATCGTAGGAAGAAACAACAAAGCAGCAGCGATAAATACCAATGCAATTGGAGTACCAATAGGAATTTGTGTAGGATTATCTTTATGCTGCTTAAATTTCATGATAGCACCAATTGAAAATCCTAAACCGGCTAAATATGAACCAGCAGTTATTAATTTAGCTACATTGGTAAATGATTTAGTAATAGAAGAAGCCATGCTTCCCAAAGTAGGGCTCGCTGAGGCATCCTGACTAACTAACGTAATTAAACCTATACAAACCAAACTGATAACCCAGCATTTATAATCAGATTTGTTCTGAGAAATATTTTTCACCTCTTACTCCTAACTTTTTACCATCATTTTATTATTATGTACCATATAAAGTAGCATTAATCATATTGAGAGTCCCCACAATATTGATTGCTAATATACCACCAAAAACATGCACCAAACCTTTACCGGTACCCCCGGGAGGTTGTCCCTGAGATGCTGAACGCGCAATTAAAACCCATCCTCTGACAAAAGCAATCAAACCAATTACACGGATTATCAATGTCAAAGGCTGACCAACAACGCTTCCACTTCCAAAAAGAGTATCAAGTGCTGCATTACTACTGTTTACCGGAGCATATTGCAGCACATTTTCATAGCCAAAAGTTGTTTTCATCAACGACCCAAATGCCGTAGGAAAATATACCAATAAAGCACCAATCAATAAATAGGCAAGAGGTTCTTTGATGCTGGTATTAGACGACATCATAGTTCGTGCTTCACCATACACTTTCAAACTATAGATTGCTTTAAATATAAAAGCGCAACCTATAAGGTAGGCCCCACCTGTAATTAATTTTTGTACAGGCCCCATTGAATTAGCTATATTGTTTAATATGTTAGCTTGACTTGCAATCCAACATGCAACAGTACCACCTGTACAAGCCATATTTACCTCAACTATCTTCTTGACTGAACCTTATTACTTGTCCTGAGCTAGTCAACACACGACCTTGCAGAGAGTCTATTAATTTAACTATTCCATATCCTGCAATTTTTGTCCCTTCTCTTACTGTAAGTGTAGAACCATTTGTTCCAATTAGCCAAGCGCGTCCAGGAATTACAGCTTGAATATAATAAATCGTTCGCGGTAACCTTATTTTTGTCTGTATTTTATGTACTACTTTAGGTTGAGAGCGCTTCATTAAAATATTAATTTCTTCTGATTGTTTCGCTACCTGCTTAGTTAGATTCTCAATAACATGATTAAGATTAGCTATTTGAGTATTTAAATTATTAATATTGTTATTCACTGTTCCTACTTGTTCGCCAACAGAATTAACCTCAGCTCTAACTGTTTGCTGTGTCTGCTCTATAGTAGATACTTTTTGTTTTAAATCATTATCAGTAGTCGTCGTAACTACAGGTTGTGACGGCTGAGTAACAGTAGGAGTAACCACAGGAGTAGATACGGGTGTGGGTACTGAAGTAATTGTGCTTTGAGTCGGTGGTTGCGACACTTGAGCAGTGGGAGTAGGTGTAATCTGTGACGCGTTATTGTTTTTTCCTGAATACAACCAGCCCACGATTTTGTATGTTGCCATAGCACAGACAATGACACCTACAGCAATAAGAGCATTCCTTTTTACATTTTTTCCTGTTGGAGACGGTTTCTGTCCTGATGATGATTCATATTTTTCATTCTCATCATTTATAGACTCGCTATCTAGAGAGTCTAGTTCAGCGAACTTATATTCATCACTATCTTGATCATGTTCTGCCATTGTTACCTACCATCAAATTAAATAGACTGTACGTCTTGCGTGAATAAAACACCTATGCCCGTACCCGAATAAACTTCAACTGTAGTTGGTGTATTGAATAACTGCTGAGCTTGTTGACTCCAGTTTTGCCCAACTTGAGCTAAGCCAATAACGGCATTCTGAAGAGCAGATCGGCCAACACCATTCGAAACAGTAATGTTATTGCCACCACCTGTTCCGCCAATGGTCACAGTAGTATTAGCTGACTGGAAGGCATTACCAAAGCCTTGCAAGAATGACGATGCGAATAATGAGCCATAACGCATTAAAAAGTGGTGATCAGTACGACTAGCAAGAGCTGTTCTAGCCGTATTAGGATCTATAGCAAAAGCTGAAATTGAGATAGTTCTTGGTGCTCCAGGCACAGACATAGTATTAAAAGTAATCACCATTTTATTTGCGGTTGAAGGCAAATTAAAACTACCGATTAGCTTAGTTCCCTTTAATTTACCAGAAACAATGGTGGCTAATATAGGTCCAGGTTCATCACTATTTACGGAGGTATCTATTACAGCAAAAAGAATATCTCCAGTTTTAATTACAGCTCTTTGCTGAGTAGTAGTCGTTGTAGATACAGTTTGACTACTAGTCGTTGTTGAATTATTTACATTTAGCGCTGCATTCTCTGCTCCTTTTTCCGCTTGATCAGCATTACCTTCCGCATACACTTGCACATTGACCGGTTTCCAGTTTTGTATTGCTTGGTTAGCAGCAGATAGCATATCACTCGTTCTTTGCTGAATTCTTTGCTGATATTTTTGTTCAGCCTGTTCCTGGTTTTGCCTATTTAAAATAGCCTGTAATTGATCGTTATTTGAAGCAGCTAATGCACTGGCTCCTTGAGGAGCGGTTGCTCCCGGAAAGGATGGCATCGCATTCAAACTCGATGGACTTTGTTGCAGGTTTGGATTTTGTAAACCAGCGATATTAGATTCCTCGGGTGAAAATCCCGCATTAAGCAATTGGTTAGCGGTAAACCCCGCATCTTTTAACTGCTGCGCACTATATCCTGCATCTTTGAGTTCCTTAGCACTGTATCCCGCAGCCTTTAATTCAGCAGCAGAAAAACCAGCATCTTTTAAGTCTTTAGCGCTAAAACCTGCTGCTTTTAAATCGGCAGCGGAAAAACCAGCATCTTTAAGTTCTTTGGCACTAAAACCTGCTGCTTTAAGATCAGCCGCTGAAAAACCTGCATCCTTTAACTCTTTAGCACTAAAGCCCGCTGCTTTTAATTGGGCGGCAGTGAACCCTGCAGCCCTTAAATCAGCTGCAGAGAAACCGGCATCTTTTAGTTCTTTAGCACTGAAGCCGGCTGCTTTTAATTGAGCAGCACTAAAGCCAGCATCACGTAACTCTTTTGCGGTAAATCCAGCATCTTTCAAATCTTTAGCACTAAATCCAGCTGCTTTTAACTCCGCCGCTGTAAAACCTGCGTCCTTAAGTTCTTTAGCGGTGTAACCAGCATCCTTAAGTGCTTGAGCAGAACATCCAAGTGTTTGTCTAATAGTTAGAGCAGATACTCCAGCTGCTCTAGCTTTTTTTAATGCATCTACACTACAGTCTGCTACTCTCCCATTGGCAATAGCAGCAGCAGGATTTATACCTGCATCTTCCAGCTGCTTTGGTGTAAAGCCTGCTGCCTGCAGTTGGGCTGGTGTAAATCCAGCATCTAATAAAGATTTGACATCATACCCTGCCTCTTTTAATGCTTGAGCACTACAACCATTTAAATCTTTAATACGCTTAGCTGAAACACCAGCTGCTAATAATTTTTTTAATTTATCGGGATCACAGCCTGCAGCCTTAATAGCACTATCAGAAAGCGGAGTTGCTGCACTAATTTGCTGAGGGGTAAATCCTGCATTAGCTAGATCTGCATCACTAAAACCAGCCGCCTTCAGAGCCTGAGCACTACAACCTGCATATTGCCTAATCAAAGCAGCACTAACGCCAGCCGCCCTCTCCTTTTTCAAGACATCTACATCACAGCCAGCATTTTTCACATCCGCCGGGGTAATACCAGGAGGTAACTCCATTTCAGCGGCCTTTATCTCTGCAGGGGAGAAACCTGCTTTGGCAAGTTCCTCGGGAGTGAAACCCGCGTTGAGTAAATCCCTGGCAGTGAAACCGGCTGCTTTTAATTCGTCAGCTGAAAAACCGGCCCGCTTTAAATCCGCAGCACTAAATCCGGCATCTTTTAATTCCTTAGCAGTAAATCCAGCTGCTTTCAATTGCTCCGCACTACATCCACTAATACGTCTTATGGCAGCTGCACTTACTCCAGCTTTACGCAATTTCGTTAAAGCCGCTTCTCCACAACCTGCTTTTAAAACATCTGCAGCAGTAATTCCGTCTGGTAAGCCACTTGCCTTAGCTATCTCAGCATCTGAGAATCCGGCTCCTTTCAGCTCTCCATCAGAGAAACCACCATCTTTCATTTCCTGAGCCGTAAAACCTGCATTACGTAATTCACATGCATCAAAACCGCAATCTCTTAATCTTCCAGCAGTATAACCAATATCTTTTAATTGTCTTGCGCTATAGCCCGCAGCCTTTAATTCCTTACAGGGGCATACATGATCTAAATCTTTCAATCCAAAACCAACATCTTTTAATTGCACACAAGTACATGCAGCCTTCAAATCCGATAATTGCGCTCCTTGACTTACGACCTGATCAATAGCATTTTTGCTACAACTACCGTTTTTTAGAGCTTGAATCCATAAACTATTCTGTGGTCCCTCTTCCTCTTCTCGAGATAAAGCTGTAAACCCTACACCCGTTTGGCCATTAGTAGAGCCAATAACACCTACCCCTTCCCCTAGAGCTTGCGTTCTAATAATTGTTGGAATAGCACTGCCACCACTTTTTTCAGCTTGTACAGCTTGATTAACATTTTGTTGCTGCTGTAATTTTGCATATTGAGCCGTAGGATCAAGCACGCCAGGAATGGACTGAATCCCAACTGGCCCCTGAGGCAAGGAAGAAGCCCCTGTTGTTACTCCTGAAGCACTTTTTAGTTTTACATAACCAATTACTACGGTAAGTATCAATAATATTGCTGTAAAAACAATAATCACTCGTGTTCGTGTATTGGAAAATAGTGACTTTAAATTTTCTTTTCTACTTGCCATTTGATTATAACCCTTCTACCTTGAGTTGCATCACTTTTCCGTGCCAGGATACTAAGAGAACGGGTGATTTCTGCATCTCATAAGCATGCATCCCGTCGGCACTAGTCATACTAGATAACCACCCTGGAGATAATATGGTAAGGTTAGTCCTTACATACATTTTTTCGTTTGAAAGCCAAGCCCTCGCATCTCCTCCACTCACAGCCAATCTTCTGCTTCCTGGTGGTGGAACGCCCTCCAAAACATGAAGGAGTAAATCATTTGCAGACGGAGGAATTCCTTGCTCCAACGGCATGGTTTTCGCGTGGGGACCAATTCCTTGTATTCGTAAATCTACTCGGTAATCTACGGCTTTTTGTCCAGGTATCAATGTTAACATGACTGGAGTATTCAAACCTTTTAATCGAACAGCCAAGTTACCATAGTTATACAATTTCATTGCTTGTATCATGAGGGTATTACTGGTTTTATCCCACTGAATATTAAAAGACGCCGGATCTCCTAGATCGTATGCAGAAATAGGCCAAGGCGCTCCTGTTGAGTCAAGAAACACTAAAGAAGAAACAAAACCTTGAGATAAACGTATCACTGGAGGAGTAGATCCTGGCGACAAATTAACAAATTGAGATGTTGCCGTCGGCTTAGGAGGAGTTCCGGCTGTTGATGCCTGCGCATATTCAGAAGTTTGATAGATTTGCTTTAAACGAACGATTTGTTCAGGGCTTAAAGGATATAAATTACGCGTCATATCTTTAAATGCTTTATTATCAATAATCTCCGCATCACTTTGACTAATTGGTTGCCCCTCGTTACCTGGGGAGTTTTGAGCAGGACTAGGATTCACTGGGGGGGTATTTTGAGCAGGTAAAGCCGCTCCAGGAACCTTTGTAGCAGCTCCCCCAGCTTGATTAGCGACAGAACCCGGTTGACCATTATCAGATCCAGGATTTTGAGACAGACGTTGCTGTAATAAACGTAATTGCTGTAGTGCTTGTTGAGCATCATCTGGTTGATTTGCGGCAAAAGAGGTCACGGCAAAAAGATGGGGAATTACTGCTACTAAACCAATTTTCAATACTTTACTCATAATTCTCATCATTAACTTACCCCACCGCTGGCAGGACCAACAACAAACTGCGCTATACCAATTCCTCGAGGAGAGTTTAAAGTTGATACACGAGTGATGAGCATAGTAACTACGTTATTTTGCTGCGTAAACTCACTCGCACTTTGATAAGTAACTAATATAGGCATTTGTACTCGCCAAGAAAAACTACCATTTAAGACCCCTTTCTGTAGAATAATCGGGGCGCGAGTTGCCACAGCTGAAACAATTAATTTCTTAGCCTTTACAGCATCAAGGTTGTTAGACTGTTGTAATGCATTAAGAAATTGATCCCATCCCTCAGCGGTGAAAAATCCTGACGAAGACTGTAATTCATCTCTATAATTTACGAAATTATAGGTGAACGCAGCAATCGCTGCCTGATTGGCCCATTGCAACACGGCTGAATCAGATTGGTTAGGCTGATCCAAAGGAAATAATGGAGTAATACGTCCATTAATACTCGTTGCAAAATATTTAGGTGCTGGTGGATGCGTAATAATATACACCAGCATTGAGCCTAAAACCAAATTAACTATGATAGCCAATAATAACGCGAATATAACTTTACGTTGACTATCTTTATAAAATTTGTTCCGTAAAGCAACAACAGTTAAGGCATCTTCAGCCATAATATCCTCTACTTATTGCGGTATAACTCTTTGCACATCATCCGTCGGTGGGTCAGGAGGAAGTAATGCAGTTGATGATTCATTGGGGGCCGCTAAAGGTTGAAGCTTAATTGGCGGTGTAATCCCACTAGTTGCATAAAAATCTCTTTCTGGCTGATGCAAATAGAAATAAAACATTAACAAACCGATAATGCTACTCAATACAAGAGAAATAATTATCATCAACAAACCACGTCTATACACTTGAACATTAAAATTTTTATGTTCTTTAATTAAAGCCCATGACTCACGACTCATTTCTTCCTCAATTATGCAACAGCATCTCTAAATGTAATTTCTATTCGCGCATTTGGAGATGAATCTCCACCTTGAGTGAAACTTACTACAGGTTTATCACTACCTAATCCTTGTGTAAAGATAAAACGACTATCAATTCCTTGCGACCAAAAATACTCTCCAACTACACGTGCTCTTGCAGTAGTTAAAGCTCTTTCTCTATGCATAGACACATATTTGCTGCTATAGCTTGTTACATTAACTGCAACTTTGCGAAATTGCTTTAGAAATGAAGCTATTTCATTTAACAAGCGATAAGAGCCCCACTTTAAATGTGGTGTTTGCTCATCAAATAAACGACTTGCAGGGATACTTATTAAATAATCTTGTCCAATCGTAATTACTTTTATACCGCTTTTATTAAATTTCTTTATTTTTTTCATTATGGTTGCATCACAGGCACCTAATACCTTACACGGCAATTTAGGATCCTCTGGTTCAGGAATATAGTCACCTCCACGATGACAAGCACTAACCTGAAGCAAGAGCATTAAGCCTATAATACGGATAAATATGATTATGTAGTTAGTTAGCATTGATCTCAACCACTATCCCCACTTTTAGAAAGACTTCTTATTTTTATTGCTGTCTAACTATCTTAATTTAACTTAGTGATAATAAAAACATATAAGTGATTACGTTACAATGAATTTAATAAAATTGCTATTTTTTTAGAAAATTTATTTATTACTTCGAGTCCGCGAGAATGCCTCTCCACTCTACAGTATTAAGCAGTAAAAGAACGTCTCAGTAGTCTTGAAACTCGATGTATCGAATGAAGTATGAGTAGGAATGGTGTACAGAACAAGAATAAACAAGAAAATCACAGTGATAATAGAGTTTCAAAAGAGGTCTTTTGCAGATCATGGGAGAGCATTCACTCTATTCAAGAGAATAATGGGAAAAAAATTACATATGCAGCTTAATGGAGCATCACGCTAGAATGATGCTCCATTAAGCTGCAAAAAAAGAGCGTATTATTTTAATTCTTCTTCACTCTTCTTATTAGCTTTTTCTCGTTCACTGGCAATTTTTGATGATAAACCTTTTACGACTTCAGTTAATTCATGAGCATCAATTATATCTCTGTCTTCGGGTGGATAGCTTGTTGCCATTTGGAAATCTTTAATTAATTCATTGGCAACAGTTCCTGCATATTTGTCTTTTGCCCCAGCCAAACGTTCGATCATCATCATTTGATTTCTTGTTTCATTAATTGGCAACAAGGCTTCCGCAAATGCTGCCTTATCCGTTGCCAAAATGGGAGGAGAAGTAGGTGTAATACGTAATGCACTAAAGATAGTTAATGCACCTTCAACTTCCTCCTCAACCAGATCCTCAACAGGTTCAGGAGCATTATGACCATGAAACGCTATAAGAGCAGCGACACCGCGCTCTATTGGCTCTTGAATATTAGCCTCCCGCAACGCTTTTGTAATCAATGTGATTTCTTCCGTTTCGACTGCTTTATTGATGCTTAAATCACCGCTATCTAATATCTTTTGGAATGAAGTCAATTGTTTTTGTAACTTCATCATATAATCATCAGGAGGTGGCTCTACTTTAAGAAATTGATTAATTTTAAGTTGCTTAACTGGTTTGGGGTTAGCATAAAACATCCGTGCGCGAACAATTTTTGATTTGAAAAATATATGCGCCTCGCCCTCTGTTTGTTCTTTTAAATCAAGAAGATCTACGCGCGCTCTTTTTTCAAATGAAGAGCTTTTAGTATCCATATAGCTATTAGTTATACCACCATCTTTTGTTTGAAATGAATCTACTTTGGTAACATAGGCTTCGCCCGCTGTTTTGGTGAAAAAGTCCCACGTTTCGGCAGGATCTTCCAATTTCATACAAATTTTAATGTTCGTATTTGCACCTATTGATGCGGCCTCTTCTTTCGAGGCTTTCTGGAAAGCCGGTAAATCTTGTCCAGCAAAAATAGCCGAGAAACCTAGCGATCTTGCTTGGGCAGGAACAACAGCGAACCCCTGAACAGCATAATAACCATACTCATCAAGGATACACATATACGGTGTTGGCGCATTGGTGGGTTTTCTTAGAATAACATCTCGATAATCACCCTCCACTTCTTCACCAAGACCTGCCGCCATCATTGCTTTTAAAGAAGAAACTATAATTTTACCTAAGTTAGATAACTCATCTGGGGATTTTTCCAAAGCAGGTAATAACACTACTAAAATTCTTCTATTGAGGATCACATCTTTAAAATCTACCTCTGCTAAATTAGTACGGATGATGTGTCCATAGGTATCAGCTAAAGACGAGAAACTTCTTACCAGCTGCATGGTAATAAAACCGTGTTGTTCTAATACCTGCGATACTTGCTTTCCTTTTTTCTCTTTATTGTATCCTGGTAAAGTATTGAGATAGTTTCTTAGAGGATCAGTTACCAATTTAGGAACGGATTCTATGTTAATGCTTTCCATATCATCACGTGGAAATACCTTATCAACAACTATGGATTCCAAGCGTTGTAAATCGAAGTAATTCCTGATGGTATTTGCATCTAGAAGTATCGCCCCGTCATCACGCATATAAACCAATAAGCGCATCAATGCTTCTACGAATGCAATGGCCCGTCCTTTCCACATATCACCATCACCGCCACCTTGCGATGAACCCATCAAGCTAACAACTAATTGAGTTAACATACTAGAAGAACCCTGACAGAAAGGATTCAATGTGTTGGATAATCTTTTCTCTTGTGGACCAACAATATCTCGAGCACCGGTCATGAAATTAATTAAGAGCAAATCATCTTCACGCCCCATGCTGCGCACTAAAGAGAATACTTTAGCGTAAAGCGAGTTATCTCCTTTACCATCAACATAGATAAAACCGCTTGCCTGGACAAGGGCATTATATGCAAGTGACACCAGACACTCTGTTTTACCACTACCCGTGGAGCCGAAAATTAAAGCGTGAGTACGCATATCATCATTGGCAAACCATAACTCTTCACCTGTTTTGCGATCATTACCAAAAAAGGCAATACCGCGTGCAATATTAGGTTTGCCTATGCCTGGTTTCAAATCATTATAATCTTTAACTCGCGCTATTAAAGGTAATCGAAATGGCAATTTTTGCTTGCGAGAGTAGCTATAAAGAAAAAAACCAGCCCCCATAAGCATTAATAAAGTTGCTGCTTCAGAAAAATAATAAGCAATTGCAGCCAAAGTAAATAAAGTGATCGATATATTAGTGGGATCAGAAAAACCATCGGCTATTTTCTGAGATAAACTTCTTGTATCCCTTAACAGTAGGGATGGATCTAACTCATTTCGAGTATCAATACCGCGCATCATGGTTCTAACTCCTCCATTTGACGGGGTGTTAATTTCACTTCTTTGATAGCAATCTCTAATGCTCTAATTGCTTCATCTATCATGGGAACCAAACATCGACGACCCATTTCTTTCTCCGCTCGCCAATGGGCAAAAGGCCCTGCTACTTCAGCATAAGGAGTTTGTCTCCCCATACAATTAAGCATATACCATAATCGACGATCTATGGGCTTTAGCCATAAAAATTCTGAGCTAGGGACTACGCCATCTGAACGGGCTGCTGTAATTAAAGAGCTCATTACCGTCAGAACATAAGCATGTTTACTGACTACCTCTTGTACCAACTCACTATTTTGATACTTTTTCAATGTTGGTCTTGCCACAGAAAAATCTGGCTTACCGTTCACAAACGTTTGATCTAATACTTTCAATATATGGTTAGCCGCATCTCTATCTCTATTCATTCGTGCCATAAAAACAGCAGCCAAAGCATAGGCCTGTGGAGATAAACGTTCAAAGCCATCGAAATAAGGACCTAGTTGCATAGTAAAAACACGTTTAGCATCTCCCCTTCTTATACCAGCAGTCATTTCCTGGCCAGGTATAGGATTATCGAGCAGAGCGTCATCTTTCCTCAGTAAATTATATTTGCGAGCAAATTCCATCGGTGTTAAAGCCATGGCCCAAGGCCCCTTATTAATATCTTGACTGACTAAATCTTCTTTAATAATCGGCATAATAGCAGGCCAGTTAAATTGCTCTTGAGCTCTTAAACTTTTCATATCATGGGCTTTACGAAACTTTAAAGTAATATTAGATTTATAAAGAACAATAGCTAAAATGACTAAAATAAAAACAATTGGATAACGCATAAAATCCCCAACATTACGCGTTATAGTCACTAATTGATCCCACTCAACCGTATTAGGATCTATGGTTTGCATTAAATTAATTTGATCGGTTAATAACTGGCTATGTAAAAATAAATTAAGGAACTTGGCTTGCCAAGTATTAATAAAGAAAACAAAGCTGACTATATACTGATGCCCTGTTTTCCAAATGATATACACTGTAAAGAAGAGCAAGACGGTAATCCAAACTGGAGCCATCCCATTATCAGAACCTTGTTGCGATGCTTGTTGTGCCATTGATGCAAACTTTTAAGTAAGATTATTTATTCAAGTATATACCGCTCTCGAGTTATTTTGCGATATTTTCATATGCTATTCATAAATTATGAAATATTTTTCTTTTTATAGAGCATCCATCGAAATAATTTCACATAAAATAGGTGTATTAGCCTTTGATTAATCGCCCATTGCTATAGCGATAGGCACCACTTACATGGATAAAACGACTAATATTGTCCAAGTTTAAACTCTTATCTTTTAGACTTAATAATACCTTCCCTAATTTATCTACTAAAGATTTATCAGGAGAAAGAGATAAAATATCCGATTGATTAATATAAATTGCAACGTACGCTTCATTTTGCTTATTTTCTTTAGTCTTTATAATCGCCTTAACATCATCTTCATTAGCATAAATTGGTCTAGAAATCATTTGTTTTGGCAAATTAGTAACTATTCTTTCCCAAGAGTGAATATTAGAACCATCATAGGAATATAAGGAAATATAAACTTCTTGTTGGCCGCTTCTTAAAGCAATGCGATTAGCTAAATGAGATTCAGCTTTTAATTGTTGTTGACTGCGAGCACCTAACTGTTTTACAAAATCATCTCGTATTTCAATTAAATTCTTTCCAATTATCCTAAGAAAATTTGATTTATCCCAGGGGCCATTTTCAATAGCATCATTTAATGCCTTTAAAACAGCTTCATTTTGTTCATCAGAGAGCTTATCTTTCATAACATCAGTACTTTATAGTCAAAGGGTAATACCCAAAATTTATATGGATGTAAAAGAAGTATAACAGTATTTATCAGAATCGATGTAAAAAAGATCGTTACTTTATAAATTTATTAAGGATTAGAAGGATGAAGATGATTAGCATTTTCGGGTAATTGCTCATTCATTTTAGCAATACATTCTCCTAGAACTGAAATAGCCTCAGCAAGTACGAGTTTTACATTAGGATTTACATTAGGAAGATTTGGTGTTTGCCCTAGATTTTCTATCTTTTGTTGATAACCTTCTATACGCTGACAAATGTCATGAACATACACTGAGTCAACGCCAGATACTTCGGATTGTGATCTTGCCTGTGATTTTTGATTAAGAAAACCATATCTATTTTTAGTGCTTTCATCAGACATTTTACAACTCCAAATACGTAATATTGTTAAGTTTATTGTAACAAATTAGACCATAAACAAATTATAATTCTTCAAAAATTTCTATTTTTTTACAATTTATTAACATTTATAGTTAGTCGTACATTAATTCGTCTAACGGAGTATAATCACGACTAGGACCACCTTGAATTAATTCATTGAGAACATCAGTCATGCATAACAATCGTAAGACATTGGGTGTTACCTCATCAAACACCACTCTTATTCCTAATAAAGCCCCTTCTGCTTCATCATAGGTGGCACCCAAGCCATAACCTAAACATAAGGAACATAATTGATCCGCGCGTTTTGATATAGCCGGCAAAAGCCCTGTATCTGCAAAAACCTCTTCAAAACTGACAAATCTATCATTTAAGTAAAACTTTGCGTTCATACTACCAGCAATGGTCGCCATACATTTGCTTATATCTCTCTCCATTTATTTCCACCACGGTTGTGCAGATTTAACAGGGCCTGCTAAAGTGCTTCTAAGCCAACGCAAAAAAACAGGTACTGTAAAGCCATAATGTTCAATGATGCCAAAAAATATAGCAGATACGATTACAAGAATTCCTGTCCATATCCTTATATGCATTAAAAATAAAAAGATAGGGAAAGCAGCTCGTGCATCTACCATAAAAAAACGAGCACTGCGTGCGGAATCACGCCAATGTGCCGTTTCAGCAAACCCTCCAGCAGCCATACTCAAACCTTAAAAAAGAATGATCTTAAAAAAAGTATATACTTAAAATGAGCATTTAGCACCAGAGAAATCATAACATTTATAGCAAAAATTTATAAATTCGCCACAATTTTATCCAGATGTTTTATCCATTGGAGAATGCTGTTTCGTTGCATTCGGTCCAAGAATATTAGTAAGAGCTTGTCCCATCTCTGCTCTGGGCTTTTGTTGAGCACCGGGCTTAGGCTGCGCACCGAGCTTAGGCTGCGCAATTAGCTTTGGCTGCAGCTCATCAAACTCATCACTTGTCTCTCGACTCATTACGTCAGAGACGGTAGCGCTTTTAGCGGTGTTGCGATCCCCTTTGCCAATCATACTAGCTAGCATTTTAGAAGTACTGTGGGAAGCTGCCATCTGGACTCCTTACTAAACATCTATAGAATCAAGATAACACAAACATATTAAGGAATTATTAAGAATTTTTAATTTTTTTTGTTCTTTGAAAACACTATATGATAGTAAGTGATTAATAATGAGTGTTTTTTACTTTAAAATGCTTGTCCTCTACTTCTAACTAAATTTTTCAAATGAGGTAAAAAAGCATTAAGTTGTTTTTCTTCATAAGGAGTTGTCTGCATGGCGGATTGCCAAATACCTTGCGGCCACAAATCATCACTTTTGTTACGAGCAACGACATGAATATGTAATTGCGGAACCACATTCCCTAGGGCGCCAATATTAAGCTTGTCAGGTTTAAAATAGTCTTTAACTAATAACGAGAGCTGATTGATCTCTTCCATCAAAATTTGCCGCTCCTCCTTTACTAATTGATGCACCTCATAAACATTATTTTTCCTAGGCACAAGAATAAACCACGGATAATTTAGTTCATTTTTCAATAAAATTCTCGATAATGGCCAGTTACCAAGAGTAAAGCAAGTAGATTGAATTCGCTCATCAATAGAAAACAAGATAACCTCGACAAAAATAACGTTTTATAGGGATACCCATAAAGAACGGATAAGTAATTTAATACGGCGCTCTAAATGAATTATCATTTTACATAGGTCAATTCGTTTAGCAACATTACAACTCATTATGCTTTTAAAAAAATCGCATTAATATTTATTTAAGACCTGCGATATATAAAATTAAATTTCAATTGGATAAATTTTAATAAATCTATTGAGTAATGATCCTATTTTGCGTTATGTTGAAATAACCTATTGTATTAATAGGAATTAACAATTGTCATTTAAGGACGAATGCAATTGCTCTACTGACATTTATTGTCAGTCGACGATTGATAAGCTTTAGCAAAAGGAGGAGTCATGGCTAGAGGCGAGGTCAAGTGGTTTAATAATGCCAAAGGTTGGGGTTTTATCATACCAGAAGGAGGAGGCGAAGATATTTTCGTTCATTTTTCCTCTATTCATGGTGTGGGTTACAAAACATTAGCACCTGGACAAGCAGTTACCTATGACGTGGTAAATGGCGAGAGAGGACTCCATGCCTCAAACGTTATTCCACTCAATGAGACTATGGCAACGGAAATTGCTTAATTTTATGCAATCAATCGTTGAATAATCTCCTATATAAGACCTCTTTTTGAAATCCGCTGTATAGAGGCAAATGCAAGGAATAGTTGTTCTTTGCAAAAGCGCCTTAAAAGAGGTCTATTATCTCACTCCATCTTTAGGAATAATTACTGCTACATATCTTATATTCAGATATAATACTTATTTATTAAATAATAGCCCTACAGATGAAACGTGGTTTACTGCTCATTAACCTTGGAACCCCAAACAGTACTAATATCGCCGATATTAGTCGTTATTTGCGCGAATTTCTAACAGATAAACGAGTAATAGATATCCCGATTATACTCCGTTATTTATTAGTCTATGGCTTCATAGTCCCGTTTAGATCAAAAAAATCAGCACATGCCTATAAATTAATATGGACAGAGCAAGGCTCTCCTTTACTGTACCATAGTCAAAACCTAGTGGAGGCACTTCAAGAACTCCTCGGCTCGCAATTTAAAGTAACTTTAGGCATGCGTTATGGCAATCCATCCATTGCTCACGCAATCCATGATTTAAATGAGTGTGACACTATTACTGTCCTTCCTTTATACCCACAATACTCCTCAGCAGCTACAGGCTCATCATTTGAGGAAGTAATGCGCATCATATCGGCTCAGGAAGTTATCCCTTCGGTGCACCTCATCCGTGATTTTTACAACCACCCCGACTATATTTCATCACAAGCTCAACTGCTTAAGACTTATTTCAATAATTCGGATCACCTACTATTTAGTTATCATGGTATTCCTGAGCGCCAATTACACAAAAGTGGTTGTGTTACGATTTGTCCCGAAATTTGTGCTCCAATATCAGTGAGTAATCAAGCTTGTTATCGAGCACAATGTTACCAAACCAGCTTTTTGCTGGCACAAGATTTAAAATTGCTCCCTAACCAATACAGTACCGCTTTCCAATCTCGATTAGGAAAAATCCCCTGGATAAAACCTTACACTGATGAGGTGCTCGTTGAACTTGCAAACAAAGGAATCAAGCATCTTGCCATTGTTTGTCCATCATTCACCGCAGATTGCCTTGAAACCCTTGAAGAAATAGGCATGCGTGCCAAAGAGCAATGGCATCAATTGGGAGGAGAGCAATTTACTCTCGTCCCTAGCTTAAACAGTAATGAACATTGGGTTAAAGCTATTGGGAATATAGTTAATGCTCAAGAGAAATATTAGAACTCTTTTGAAGTACTACTCTCGTAGGGTAATTGTCATTTTAACCTGTTTAATTTGAAACCATATTTATGGTATATTAGACCTCTTTCGAAACTCTTATGTACGTCTCATTAGTGGGCTAATTTTTAGGAGAATGTTTTGTCCCTCAAGTCAAAGGTAAAAAATGCCTGGCAAAGTAAACTCTCGAAAACTCTCATTATCACAATGGGGCTCAGTATTTTTATAACCATTTATTTTATAGTACGCCATTCATCCTCAACACCACCGGCTTTACCTACTAAGTTTGTTGAAATACAAACAGCAACACCAACTACCATTCAAAAAACAATAAAACTAATAGGAACGATTCGCCCCAAACATACAACCATTCTCGTCGCAAAAGGATCAGGAATGTTAGATATCTTGCGTCCTTCTGGAGAAGTGGTAAAAAAAGGAGCTTTAATCGCAAAAATAATCAATCCTGATATTGAAAAAAGCTATCAACTCTCTAAAGCTACTACAAAACTCGCCAATACCCAATATAAACGTCTGTTCAGCTTACGTAAAACAGGCTTTGTCAGTGCTCGAGAAGTAGAAGAAAAAAAACAACTCTTGATAGATGCTCAGAAAGAATTAGCTAAGACTAAAATTGAGCTGAAGAACATGCGCTTTTATGCTCCGTTTAACGGCATTATTGGCGCTTATAAAATAAAAGAAGGTTCTCAAGTTAATGACTCAGCTCAAGTAGTCGCTGTATATGATCCCAGCTCATTAACTATAGAAGTAGATATTCCATGCACGAATCACCCCCAGATTAAGGTAAATCAACCAGTCACGATACTAGGTAAGCCCTATCATTTAAGTCACTTACAAAAAATGATAGATGATGATACTCATATGTGTCCGGCCGATATAGATATTCATTGTGATACCTGCTTAATAGGGACTAACGTGTTTGTAGAACTGATAGTTAAAGAAAAGCAGGATGTTTTAGTTATTCCAACATCCGCTTTATTTTTTAAAAATGGCAAACCCCACATTTATAAGGTGAATAATAACAAAATAGAGTTAATTAGAGTCAAGGCCGGTATTCAAGAAAAAGATAAGATAGAAATTAGCTCAGGCTTAAAACCAGGAGACCACGTCGTTATAAAAAACCCCGAACGTTTATATCCTGGGCTAACTGTGGCAATTTATCAGCCACAAGAAAATAAATCTAACGGCTAAATCCCTATTATGAAATTTACGAGTTATTTTCTTAAACATCCTGTTATTGCAATTATTATTAATGGCATGATCCTTCTTTTAGGAGTGCTTTGTCTCCATTCACTTCCTATTAGAGAATATCCTGATATTAGTTTTCCGGTGATTACAGTGAAAACTACTTATCCTAATGCCAGTCCGGAATTAGTTGAGTCCGCGGTGACTAATGTTATGGAAGAACAATTAGCTGGAATTGAAGGTCTAGAATTAATGGTCTCTCATTCAAACGCTAATACGTCGAGGATTATGCTACGATTTCGTCCAGGAACATCTATGGATAAAGCATTAAATGCAACCAGAGAAGCCGCCGGCCTTGCTCAATCGCTACTTCCTAGCACGGTAAAAGCGCCTCAAGTTGAACGGCAAAAGCCCTCTGACGGCTTACCTTTTGTAGGGATATCATTGGAGTCCGCTTCATTAAATTTTGGTGAGTTGACCCATTACGCAAATCTTAATCTGAAAAATGTATTCCGTAGTATCAAAGGGGTCGCATCAGTTGAAGTATGGGGGCAACCGTATACTTATGAAATCAATCTGGATCCTCAAAAACTTTATGCTTTTGGTATCAATGCAAATGAGGTCGCCGATGCAATAGCAATAAATAAACTCTCTTTGCCTGCGGGTAGTTATCAAGATAAAACTCCTACATCTTTGAATTTTGAATTAAAGACTCCAGAAGATTATAAAAATCTCATAATCAAGACAGAGAACAATCACCCTATTTTACTCAACTCATTAGCTAAAGTGAGACTCACTACCGACCATAATCAATTTAGAGTACGAGTTAACAGTCATTCAGGTTTAGTACTGTCTATTAATCGGGCTGAAGATGCAAATCCACTTGAAGTATCAGCAGAAATTCGAAAAGAACTTAAAGCGCTCAAAAACACCTTACCAGAGGGTATAAAGGTCAAAATTATTACTGACCAATCAGAATTCATTCGCGCCTCTTTAAAAAATATACGCTCCTCCATTTTTGAATCTATTGTTTTAGTTTTAATCATTATTTTTATTTTCTTGAGAAATATACGCGCCACTATTATTCCTTTAGTCACTATTCCCATTTCTCTTTTAGGTTCTTTTTTATTTTTAAAAATTGCAGGATTTTCTATCAATCAAATGACGCTTCTTGCCATGGTATTAGCGGTAGGTTTAGTCGTTGATGATGCAATTATTGTCCTTGAAAATATTTGGCGTCATATTGAAGATGGATTAACACCGTTAGATTCAGCTCATAACGGCTCAAAACAAATTGGGTTTGCTATAATAGCGATGACATTTACCTTAACCAGCGTTTATGCCCCTATTGCTTTTATTGATGGCATGGTTGGACAACTATTTATTGAGTTTGCTGTTGCCTTAGCAGGTAGTGTCTTTATTTCAGGTATAGTCGCTTTAACATTATCTCCATTAATGTGTGCCACATTCCTCAATAAAAATACAAAGCAACTGTGGCCAGCAATTGATTCTTTTCTCGAGAAGCTAGCTCGAGTCTATTTCAAATTATTACAGTCCTTAATTTTTAAGAAAAAGCTCATCATTGCCATTGTGTTCATTTCAATAGGTTTAAGTATTTTATTTTTTAAGTTGCTGCCAAGTGAAACTGCTCCCAAAGAAGATAGAGGACTAATAGGAGTTTATACTCCTCTTTCATCAGGGGATAATTTAGATAGCATGGAAGCAACTATAAGAAAAATAGAACCTTATCTTAACGCAATACCTGAGGCGAAGAATAAGCTTACCTTTGCCGGAAATTGGGGCGTTATGACCGTGCTACCATTAAAGTCGCATAAGCAAAGGAGCCGCTCTGCCGAACAAATCGTAGCAGTAATTAAACCGCAAGTGGAACAATTACCCTCTATAGATGCATCAGTATGGAGTTGGGACTCTGGCTTGCCTGGACTCGATGATGCAAGAAGTAGTGGAAAACTAGACTTAGTTATATCTACCACAGAAAGTTTTCATAACCTATTAACAGCCGCAGAAAAGCTCAAAGCAGCTGTAGATCAGAGCAAAAAATTTGATTCTTCACACTATGATTTGCGACTGGATTCTATGGGATACACTATAGACATAGATAAAAATGCCTTAGCACAATTAGGACTGACTCCTAGTGAAGTAGCCAAAACTATAGAAGTTTTTTTTAGTGGCGACAAATCGTTATCCTTTCAAAAAGACGGTATAGTTTATAATCTGACACTTCAAGCCGCTTCAAAACCCTGGACGTTGGATGAGCTCTATTTAACGACCCCCTCCGGAAAACGTGTCTCTCTAGGCTCAATTGCCAAAATGAAAAGACAAACGCAACCGGCTTCTCTAGAGCACGTGAATCAAATGCGCTCCACTAAGTTACATGTGGGTTTACCAACTCATCAGTCTTTTAAAACGGGAATGAATGATCTGATGCGTATCGCCAAAGATACTCTGCCGCCACAATATAAACTGAGTTGGTCAGGGGCAGCTAAGACATATAATGAGTCCTCCCATACAATGATACTTTTATTTGCCTTATCATTAATCTTTATTTACGCCATATTGTCTGCCCAATTTGAAAATTTTATTTCTCCACTGATTATTCTATTCACCGTTCCTTTAGCCTGTTTTGGTGCTTTATTCTTTGCCTACCTCTTTGGACAATCTTTGAATATTTATACTCAAGTAGGTTTGGTCACTTTAATAGGTTTAATCAGTAAGCACGGAATTTTAATTGTCGAATTTGCCAATCAATTACAAAAAGAAGGGGTATCATTAATTGAGGCGATAAAAAAAGCATGTTCTTTACGCTTACGCCCTATTCTCATGACTACAGCTGCCATGATGTTTGGTGCTATACCTCTGGCACTATCACATGATGCAGGTGCTGAATCTCGACATGCTATAGGTATAGTGCTAATAGGAGGCTTATCTATAGGTACTTTTTTCACCCTTATAGTACTCCCCTCTATTTATTATTTCATCTCAAAATTAATGAAAAAGAATGCATCATCCTCATCTTAGATGCCTATGGCTTGCCATTTTTATTTACTGTATTATGAAGCCTTTTGTTTTTTACAACTTTTTATACCATGGAGGTTATGTTGAAACGGATATTCTTTTTAATGCTTTTTGTTGCCTCACAAGCATTTAGCACAGTGTTTAGTCACGAAGAAAGCACTTTTTTAAAACAGCACTTTTTTGCCAATTTTCTCGCTAATGGCGCCATAGTTGCCTCTCCTTCGCAACAAAACCCTAATTATTATTACGATTGGATACGAGACTCGGCTATAGCAATGGGGTTAGTAGAAACGTGGTATGAATCAACTCAATTAAGCCAATATAAAAAACTTTTATTGCAATACATTACCTGGACTGAAACCATCCAACATCAAAAAGATCCTAATCCTCAACAAGATATTTTAGGCGAACCTAAATTTTATATTGATGGATACCCTTTTGATCATGCCTGGGGCAGACCGCAAAATGATGGACCGGCGCTGCGAACCTTAGTGTTAATTAGATTTGCCCAGCAATTATTAGATCATCAAGAAACAGAATATGTACAAACACATCTATATAATGGCGACATGGATCCCTACACTATGGGGGCTATAAAAATGGACTTAGAATATGTTGCCCACCATTGGCAAGATGCAAACTTTGATCTTTGGGAAGAAGTATATGGCCATCATTTTTTCACTGCTATTGCACAAAGAAAAGCGTTAATCAATGGCGCAGTTCTTGCTCGCCGCCTCAATGACGACCAGGCGGCTGCTTATTATGAAAAGCAGGCCAGTCTAATTGGCGATGCCTTAAAACAATATATTGATCCTGCCCATCATCTCATTCAAGCCTCCCTTCCCTATCATAGTGGACCGCAAAAAACTTTAGAGCTGGACTCCTCAGTCATTATTGGCATACTAATCAATCAACAAGCAGAAGGGCTTTTTGCACCACAAAATAGTCTAGTGAAAAATACAGTTGATGCGTTACACCAACAATTCAACCTCATGTTTCCAATTAATAAAAATAATCCTGGTGCCATCTTATTTGGTCGATACCCTGGTGATACCTATGATGGATATAATACAAATAGTGTAGGTAACCCCTGGTTTATACTCACTGCTACTATGGCTGAATATTATTTTACTCTAGCGAATAATTTAGAAGTTAATGAAACCAATAAACCTTTCATAAAAGAATACTTAAGTACTGGGGATAATTATTTAAAACTCATCAAAAAATACGCCCCAGAAATGTATTTAAGCGAGCAAATTAACTTGAATACTGGGATTCAACAGGGCGCAGCCTCTCTAACTTGGAGCTATGTGGCTGTACTTCGAGCCATTGACTTAAGGGAGAAACTGGAAATAAAGCTCAAGGGGGTTATAATAAGTTGATGCTCAAGAGCCTATTATCAGATATTTTAAAGGCATTAGAAAACAATCCAAAATCTTCTCTATCGGAGTTACGTGAGCCAGAACTTCTTTCCCACGGCTTTCTTACACAGGATGAAGAGCTTACTAAAAAGTTTAGTGATCTTTTTAATGCGAAACAGAGTAATACAAATGAACTGATACATTAAAAGCTTGTTAATTAACATGAGTTGGTGTTAATAACGAGGGCTCAGCTAGCACACGATCGCTCGACTCATCTCCCCTACCTAAAAACCTAAGTGACTTACCCATCATCACATAATTCTCTATCTGTTCTAAACTGATATTTTTAGTTTCCGGCATATAAAAATAAGTGTAAACAAAACCTAAACAACAGATTAATGCATACAAAGCAAATACGTACTCTATTCCTAGCATGCTTTGTAATAAAGGGAAACTAAAAATTACTACTGTATTAAAAGTCCAATTGCTCATGGAAGATAACCCCATGCCCGCGCCGCGTACATGGAGAGGGAAGATTTCTGCCATGGCAATATGAGGAATAGGGCCAACACTAATCGCAAAAGAGAAGATATATACTGTTAAACAAATGACAGACAAATAAGGCAGCAGAGCAACATGACTTAATGAAAAGAAACATAAGGCCAATAAACTCAGCCATGTTCCTGCAAATCCAAACAACAATAACTTACGTCGACCAATTTTATCCACACATAAAATAGCAATCACCGTAACGAATAAATTAACTAGACCGATTCCTATAGTTGCTAATATTTGCCCTGTTGCACTATCCAACCCTAGGTTTTTGAAAATTTCTGGGGCAAAATAAATCACTACATTAATTCCGCTTAACTGTTGCAAGCAAAACAAGGTCATGCCCAACACGAGAACTGGTAATAACGGTTTTTTTAATAACAACAACCAACTCCCCTTCTTTGGTTCATTAGCTAGAGTTTGTTCAATATCTTGCAACTCACGCTCAATAGAATGATGTTTACGTAATTTG
>DAIAOV010000050.1 GCA_027437055.1 Legionella sp.
TTTTTAATGTTTTTACCAGTGAGATAAGGACCGTAGTAATTATGCCTTACAATAACTCAACAATTATTCATCAATTAATCAATTTTCAACAAACAATCCCTCAAAAGCTGGCCTATACTTTTTTAACCGAAGACTCAAAAGTGTCAATAAGCTATGGTGAATTAGCTCAAAAAGTAGTTCGCCTGGGATCTTATTTATCTCAGCGTTTTCCAGCCAATTCCAAAGCTGTTTTACTCTTACAGCCAGGTTTAGAATACATCATTTCATTTCTCGGCTGTTTGGCAGCGGGAATTATTGCTGTCCCCGCTTATCCTCCACGTAATAAACATCATACCCAAAGGTTAATTGCGGTTATTAACGATGCTAAAGCAAAATTGGTGGTGACTACCTCAAAAGTAGCTCAACAACATGGCTTTGATGATTATACCGTACTGGAAATTGACTCTATTGATACTAATGAAATTCATTCTAATGAACTGCCGGAGCTTTCCGAAAATCAATTAGCCTTTTTACAATACACGTCCGGCTCAACTGGCACTCCTAAAGGAGTGATGGTGAGTCATGCTAACATTGTAGCCAATGCCAAATTAATCCGAAGATTGTTTAATAGAGATGCTTTTAAACTATGTTCTTGGTTGCCTCCCTATCATGATATGGGTCTCATTGGGGGGCTCTTATATCCACTGTATCATGGAGGGGAAAGTGTTTTAATGTCCCCTATTACTTTTTTGAAAAATCCTTTTTTTTGGTTAAAAACCATCAGTGATTATAAAATTGATGTCTCACCAGCACCAAATTTTGCTTATGAACTGTGCGCTAACACCATAACAGAGGAGGAAAAAAAACAATTAGACCTATCGAGTTGGTTTATTGCATTAAACGGTTCTGAACCAGTCCAAGAAAAAACGATGACTCAGTTTATTAACGCATTCAGTGTGTGTGGATTTAAACCAGAGTATTTCTATCCCAGTTACGGAATGGCAGAAACAACATTAATGGTCTCAGGTAAGCGCTCAGAAGAAAAGACCGTTACTCTATATGTTGATAAAAAAGAGTTTCTAAGCCATAAGATTACAATAACAGAGCCAAATGAACAAAGTATAGGCTTAATCAGTTGTGGGCACGTTGATCCCTTACATGATATTAAAATTATAAATCCGGAAACGAAGCAAACGCTCCCTGCCTATGAAGTAGGAGAAATTGTTATTTCTGGCGAGATAGTGACGCAAGGTTATTGGGAAAAGCCTGAACTTACCGAGCAACAATTTCATTTTACATTGCCCAACAGCGATAAAGATTTTTTCCGTACAGGGGACTTAGGTTTTTTGGATGCCAATGGGGAATTGTTCATTACCGGACGCTTGAAAGATCTGATTATTATCCGTGGGCAAAATATTTATCCTCAAGATATTGAGTCTTTAGCATCAAAAAGCCACGAGGGATTAATTACTAACGGAGCCGCCGCATTTACTATCGATATAGGCGATCAAGCTGAACTCATCATTGTTCTTGAAGTGCATCGTAGTATTAAAGAATACGATTCAGTATTTGATGCAATTCTAAATGAGTGTGCCAAAGAGCTGCCATTTATGCCTGCTCGTCTCGTTTTAATTCGACAAGCCTCATTATTTAAAACATCCAGTGGTAAAGTACAACGCAGTCTATGTAAAAATGCTTTATTAACGAATCAATTAATTGTTATTGCCGAATGGCAGAGAAATTCCTTTGCGTCTGTCCCTTCTCAAATAGCGAGTCACCCCAGTGATCTGCAATTATGGATGCGTCAATGGCTGGCTAAACGATTAGCAATTACAGAACAACAGATTAACATCCATTGCAATTTTGCTTATTATGGTATTGATTCTCTGCTTGCGGCACAATTTTGTGCTGCCTGTGAGCAAAAAGTACAGCAAAAAATTAATCCAAGTTTACTTTGGAGCTATACGACTATAGAGCAATTTGCTAATTATCTCTCCGGTCTTGCCAAAATTGAGCACCCCATTAAAGAAGCCTCTGTGAACCCAAGTCAATTTGAACCGATTGCCGTGATAGGTATGAGTTGCCGTTTTCCCGGAGATGCTAATACTCCTGATACTTTTTGGCAGTTACTGTCTTCTTCAAAAGATGGAGTTACGCCTATCTCTGCAGAACGTCATAATCTTTATACTTATGATAAGAGCACTTCAGAAAAAATGAATCATAAGAAGGGTGGCTTTACTGAAAATATTGACCAATTTGATTCTAATTTATTCCATATTAATCATGAAGAAGCTGTAGCCATGGATCCGCAACATAGACTACTGCTTGAATTAACCTGGGAAGCTCTTGAAAACGCTCTTATTGATCCCTTGTCACTTTATGATACCGATACTGGAGTATTTGTTGGTATTTCCTCTAATGATTACAGCCACTTAGATACAGGATCGCGCAGTTATTACGGCCTTGGTAATGCTCATAGTGCCGCAGCAGGACGTATCGCTTATTTTTTAGGAACTCATGGCCAGACTCTTGCAATTGATACAGCCTGCTCGTCCTCATTAGTCGCCGTATTTAATGCATGCCAAAATCTACAAAATAACTTATGTACTTTGTCTATTGTAGGTGGCGTTAATGTTATTTTGGATCCTATTTTAGACGAGAGTTTTGCTAATGCGGGAATGTTATCTCCAAGCGGAGCCTGTCATACTTTTGATGCTGAAGCGGATGGTTATGTACGTGGTGAAGGAGGTGGTGTTGTTCTGTTGAAACGCCTATCAGACGCCGAACGTGATGGTAATAAAATACTGGCGGTGATTAAAGGTGCTTTTGTTAATAGTGATGGACATAGTAATGGCATCACAGCCCCCAATCCTTTGGCTCAAGAAGCATTAATTAAAAATACGATTAAATTAGCGGGTCTTAGGCCAGATGAAATTGATTATATCGAAGCTCATGGTACAGGTACCCGTTTAGGAGATCCGATAGAATTTAATGCTCTGAAAACGGTATTTGCCACTGGTTCCAGAAAAAAACCATTATCTATTGGCGCTGTTAAAAGTAGCATAGGTCATCTAGAAGCCGCAGCAGGAATGGCTGGTTTAATAAAAACTATTCTGATGTTGCAACATCAGCAGATTCCTGCGAATTTACATTTCAAACATCCTAATCCGTTGATCGAGTTAGATACCATTCCATCGCACGTTCCAACCCAATTGGAGCCATAGGAACTTACTGAAAACCAAACTACTCGATATGCTGGAGTGAGTTCATTTGGTTTTACTGGAACGAATGCCCATGTAATTTTAGCAGAAGCAAATCCTGAAAAGATACCGACTAAAACTCAAATCTCCAAACCCTTACATTTATTCTGTCTATCAGGTGAGTCGTCTGAAGCATTACAAATGCAATGCACGCAATTCCTAAAGATGATAAAAGGAAAAAAAGATATTGATTTGTCCCAATTATGTCATGCGGTCAATATTAGCCGCTCCAGCTTGGAAAAGAGAATAGCTATAGTCGCATCAACTCTCAGCGATTTAGAGGAGCAATTAGAATTATATTCTGCTGTTGATTTTGCTCCAGAACATCATGTCATCTCAGAAAACAGACTTGCATTTTTATTTTCAGGCCAGGGTAGTCAATATCCTGCTATGGGCCAAGAACTTTATAATACGCATCCTGTCTTTAAAGCAGAAGTCGATTTCTGTTGCCATTTTTTGCAGGATTATTTATCTGAGCCTTTACTGGGCATTCTTTTTGATCCAGAAAAAAAAGAACTAATGCAACAAACACAATATACACAACCCGCTTTATTTGTATTGGAGTATGCATTAGCCAAATTATGGATGAGTTGGGGCATCATTCCTTCTGCTCTAATAGGCCATAGTTTAGGAGAATTAACCGCTGCAACTATTGCTGGTGTTATGAGTTTGGAGGATGGGTTAAAGCTTGTAGCTCATCGTAGCAGATTAATGCAGATGCTTCCCCCGGGGAGCATGTTAGCAGTTACCATGGAAAGTACTACTGCGCAGAAATTATTAGCCCGATGGAATAAAAAATATGTGACTGTACTCGATATAGCTGCAATTAACGGTTCTAATCAAGTCGTTTTTTCAGGGGAAACTAAAGCGATACAATTATTGGCAGAGTACTGTACTGAAAAAGGCCTTGTTAATAAAAAACTAGATGTCTCCCATGCCTTTCATTCTCAACTAATGCAACCCATGCTGGCTGAATTTGCACAAATAGCCGATCAAATTGAATATCATCCCCCGCAGATCCCTTTAATTTCTAATGTTACTGGGAAACCTATTCATTTTATCGATGGCGCTTATTGGGTAACTCATGTGATCTCTACAGTTCAATTCAATAAAGGAATCAATCACTTAATTAATAATCAATACTCTATTTTCCTGGAAATAGGGCCTCGACCTGTTTTACTCAATTTGGCTATAGAGCAACATCAGGAACCCAATAAAGCATTATGGCTATGTTCTTTGAGAAATAGAGAATCCAATTGGACGTCAATGTTAAATACTGTTAGTACGCTGTATCTTCATCATTGCAATATGGATTGGCATGCCTTTGACAAACCGTTCCATATACTTCCTTATGCAGGAAATCTACCTAATTATCCCTTCCAACATCAATCCTATTGGCCCGCTACTGTTTCAGCTAAAAAGCAAAGTGTGCGCACTGATTTTATTCATAACTCTATCTATCAACTTCAATGGAATGAAGCTCCCAATACAGAATTATCGATACAGCAACCTGTCGCAGGAACCTGGTTGATATTTACGGATCATCACGAGAGCCATTTATTGGCAGAACAATTAGCATCCTATTTAGAACAAATAATTATTATAAAATCTAAACCTGGTGAATACAGTAATCAAGGAAGTAGTATTACCCTAGATCCATTTCAGCCTGACCAATTTAATTATTTAATTGAAAAAATAGATACCTGTTCCGGTCTCATCTATTTATGGGGATTCAGTGATATTAATTTTATTGAGCATGTTCAAGCTAATTCATTCTCTAATGAAGAGTTAATCGCTAAGATTAATCAATCCTGCTCTGGTTTACTGCATCTGGTACAGTCACTAATTAATGCCAGACAAACTAAAAAAATATTAATAGGTACTCGTGGGGTTATCACACCACGGACAACAGCACAAATTCCACTGTTACAACCTTTGATGGCAATGAGCCAGTCTTTAGCGATGGAACACCCTGAATTTGAATTGCAATATATAGACTTTGATAAAGAAACCCCATTAAATCAGGTAGGGCTTCGCCTAGTACATTCATTAAACAATCCAACTCCTAACTCGCTTACAGTCTATAGTGAAAATAAACGCTATCTTCCCTGTCTGCAATCCCAGAAGAGTGAGATAGATCATCACGCAGTCACTATTATTGATGACAATCAATTTACGTATTTGATTACAGGAGGAGTTGGAGGAATTGGATTGAGTTTGTGTGAATGGCTTATCAAACAAGGAGCCCAATACATTGTATTGTTGGGACGTCGTTCCTTTAATGACGAAATAGCACAACAAATAAATTCCATAAATAGTAATGGGGATGTAAATATCACTTATATGCAAACTGATGTGAGTGATGAGGTGCAATTGCGTCATGCTTTATGCACGATAAAAGATTCCTTCCCAACAATTAAATGTATTTTTCATCTTGCCGGGATACTTGATGATGCATCTTGGTCTCAATTAACTTGGCAAAAATGCCATACGGTATTCCAACCCAAAGTTCAAGGCACATTAAATCTTCATCAATTAAGCATGGAATTATTACCTGAACTTCGTTTTTTTATTTTATTTTCTTCTATTAGTTCTTTATTAGGTTCTGTTGGACAAGCCCATTATGCTGCAGCTAATGCTTTTTTGGATGGTATGGCACGTCATCGGCATCAACTCGGTTTACCTGCGTTAAGCATTAATTTTGGCCCCTGGGAACAATTAGGAATGACTAAGGATAAAAAACAAATTTGGCTCGATTGGGGAATAGAAAATATCTCGATAGCTCAAGGGCTTACAGCATTGATGGCCATGATGCAAACATCTAAATCGCAGCTATGTCTGATGCCTCATAAAATTACTGAGCAGCATATTGTTTCTTTTCCTGCTTATTATAAAACGCTCCTTACTCAAATAATACAGCTTCAATTCCTTGAAGAATTTAAAGAAAAGCAAGCTAACATCCCTTATGAGACTTTTTTATTGCAATTAAAGTCTTTAGAGCGGCAAGAAAGACCATCGCATTTAGCTTCCTGGTTAATAGGACAAATTAAAACAATATTACGTTTTAAAAAGCAAGACGAAATTTCACCTGATGTTTCTTTATTGGCATTAGGTTTTGATTCTCTTCTCGCAGTAACGTTAATGCACCAATTAAAAAATCAACTACCCCCTGATATTTCCTTAACCGTGCAAGATTTATTATTTGATAATCGCGATATTCTAGCTCTAGCGTTATTATTTGAAGAAAAAATAATGAAATCAAAATACTGGGCATCCTCTCCTATAGAACACCAAGAGGAAACAAAATGTATAGCCCACTATGTATGGCCTCTTTCTTTCCAACAATTAAGAATTTGGCGAAACATTCAAGAACAACCTGATAATCCGGCTTATATCATATGCAACTTTTTAGAGATCACAGGGCCACTTAATGCTCCATGCTTAGAGCAAAGTATTGCTCAAGTTATTGATCTTCACCCGATGTTACGCTGCAGCTTTCATACTTATTCAAAGAATACAGTGCAGTTATGCCATAACACAGTAACATTTCATCTCGATACAATTGATTTGCATACCCTAGATGAATTACAACAAAAAGAGTTCATTAACAAAGAGATGAAACAAATCAGTCAACATCAATTTGACTATGCGCAAGCACCTTTGATCAAAAGCAGTCTATTTCAATGCTCCCCCCATCATCACATATGGGCTCTGGTGGTCAGTCATTTATTAGCGGATGGTTATAGTATTTCATTAATTCTAAAGGACATTCTTTATTTTTATGATTTAAACCTTAAGAAAAAAGAACGAATCACTCCATCAATAGTGACTTATGAAGAGTTTATTGAAGAACAATTAAATAATTTAATGCAAGGCCATTACAATGATGGAATACTATTTTGGCAGAATAAGTTAGCTCATTATACGCCAGCTCAGATTACCCCCGACCTAAGTTGTCTGGATCAACCTATAGTGGGCGGCAAAGAAAGTCTTTTGATTACTGACAATCACTATTTCAATTTAAAAAATTTAGCAAAAGAGATTGAAACGACCCTATGTCATATTTTATTGGGTGTTTATGCACTACTCTGTGCTCATTTAGTAAAAAGTGATCATGCTTTTATTACCATACTTTGTTCCGGTAGAGAAAAAGAGCGATACAGCACAACGGTTGGCAATGTTGCTAACGAACTACCTTTATTAATTCAATGTGATCCTAATGATTCTTTTACAACGCTTATAGAGAAACTTCATATCAACTCTTGTGAATCCAGTAACTTCCAATACGTGCAGCACGATCAATTTATTGAATTAGGCCTACCTATCCCTGAAATTTCATTTGATTTTCAAGCAGTACAGATGGATGAGATGAAATCTGATTTTGATTTCAAAATCATCAGCACGCAACAACCCCAGCTTCCTTTATGGGGCCGTAATCCTCGTAAATTATCAATTAAATTGAATGAAATGGGTCAATTAACTGGATACATAAAATACAGACAAGATATATTTGAGAAGGAAACCATTCATAATCTGGCTCATCAATTTATTTCTATTATCGAAGAAATAATTAAATCCCCTACACAGAAATTAAGTATGTTAATGCAGGGGGGAAGATTGAAATGAAAAACCAAAACTACTGTGAATTAATCCATCCCGAAATCATCAAAGAATACGATATACGTAGCAAAGTGGGCACCAGACTCAATAAAAACACCTATTATTTCCTAGGTGTTGCCATCGTTCTTGAAATGCAAGAATTATATTCCTTACAAACTATCATTGTAGGCTACGATAGTCGCAGTACAAGTTATATTTTTGCACAATATTTAGAAAAAGGATTACAATCAACAGGGATTAAAGTAATCGATATAGGCTGCTTGCCTACCCCAGTACTTCATTTCGCAATGTATTATTTTGATTGTTTTTCTAGCTTAATGATAACGGCTAGTCATAATCCCATCGAATATAATGGTCTGAAAATCACTCTAGCGGGTAAAAATTATCACGGAAATTTATTACAAGAGTTCTATCAGCGCATGATTAGCCGAAGTCCCAGCATTTATGAAAATAGCCCCCCAATGACCTCGCTCACCAGATACTCTACCAAAAAAATGATAAAACATTATATTGACAAAGTGAAACAAGATATAGCGATACAACGCCCGTTACGTATTGTTGTTGACTGTGGTAATGCCGTGGCAGGAAAAGTAGTCCCTGATTTATTAACGGCTTTAGGGTGTGAAGTAATCCCTTTATATTGTGACGTGCTAGACACATTTCCAAACCATCACCCAGATCCTGTAGTTGAAGAAAACCTGTTAGATTTATCCCTCCTTGTTAGAGAGAAAAAAGCAGACCTAGGTGTCGCTTTTGATGGTGATGGGGATAGATTAGGAGTTGTTGATAATAATGGAGCGATAATCGCTTCAGACCGTTTATTAATCGCCTTTTCTGAACAAGTACTTGATGTTTATCCAAAAACAGTCATTGTATTTGACGTGAAATGTACGCAACACTTGAATTATTTCATTCAAGAGCGTGGAGGGCAAGCGATAATGAGCAAGACGGGAATGTCTAATATTATGGATAGTATGTTAGTAAATAATGCCGTTCTTGGAGGTGAATATTGTGGACATTTTTATTTTTGGGATCGATGGCTTGATTTTGATGATGGAATTTATGCCGCTGCTCGTCTTGTTGAGTTGTTAAATCAGCACCATACTACAACTGATGCTTTCTTTAGTAGATTTCCATGCCCTATTAGTACTGCTGAAATAAAAATACCTATTGCTGAGGCAGAAAAAGAACACTTTATGAAACAAATTATACAACAGGGGACATCCTATGAAAAAGAATGTATATGTACTGATGGCCTTAGGGTGATTTTTACACATGGATGGGGATTAATTAGAGCATCTAACACAACACCTTGTTTGACTTTGCGGTTTGAAGCAGATAACTCGCTCCATTTAGAACAAATTAAGTCATTTTTTCGTGACATGATTTGGTCTATAGATCCCAATCTTAACTTATCTTTTTAGAGTTTGAGATGAACAAACAAGTCATAGCTGCATTTGATTTTGATGGCACGTTAACCCGAGGCTCTCATAGCCGTTTACTCTTTTTAAGGCATCTGGTGGGACTACCCAATTTAATCAAGAAATCCACTGCATTATTTATTTTAAAGCAAATAAATCGATTTTGGTCTCTTAAAGCTTATGATATTCAAAACCTCGACCGATTACTGCTAACTGGTTTTGATAAGCAGATACTGGAACAATATGCTAAAGAGTTTGTTGAATCAGTTCTGAATAAAATAGTCCGACAAGAAGCAATTGAACGCTTACAATTCCATCAACAACAAAACCATAATTGCCTATTAATTAGTGGTGCATGGGATATTTATCTTAAGCTTTGGGCAAAACAATACAATTTTGATCGGGTTATTTGTACTGAACTTGATTTTGATTCTATCACTAATAAAAGCACTGGGTTAATGCAGCATCCGTATTGCGTTGGAGATGAAAAATTATATCGCTTTAAAAAAATATATCAGAATCGTGAACAATATATTCTCTATGCCTATGGAGATAGCATCCATGATTTGCCCTTACTCGATTATTCCGACTACGCTTTTTATAGAAAATTTGAATAGATCAAGTTCCAATCAGGAACAATCGATTGCCCCAATATCAACGTTCTTTTTACCTCAGAAAATCAACTACTAGACAAAAGCAAAATTTACTGTTGCAATAGTGAAAAATCGGAAGTTTAGATCTATATTACTTAAGGCATTTTGATTACAGGGAGTAATAATGCATTACTATGTCGCTAAACGCTTGCTTGCTCTTTTCTTATTGTTGTTTACTCTACCTTTATTCGCCACTCAAATAGAAAATTCGTCAATGCGAGGAAAACAATATTGCGAAATTATTTTATCAAAACGAGTCACCAACTATGTGATTTACAATACCCTGGGAGTCAATGATTGCCCTGCAAAGATGTGGAATAAAGTAACAGAATCCCAAGTTAAAAAAGAGACCGGCTCGTCTTTCGTTTATTTAAATGGACTGCGTTATTGGGTCATTGATGGATTTAGTAATTCTACAGAAAATGCTGCTAAGAGAACTATTAATGGTATCCCGATGCAGCATGCAGGGCAGCTGTATATCAAGTGGACCAATTTACTCAAAGCCAAATACCCATACTTTAGACACGAGGTACAACGACAAACAACTTGGTTGTATGAAGCAGACAAACCGGTGTACGAGATTATTGATAACCATGGCAATGTCTATGTCATGCAATCTTATAGTATTCGCAAAAAAAACCAAACAGCGAGTTCTCTGGCGGAATTAGGTACAAAATTAACTCTTCCTTCTGGTTGGAAATTTAAAACAGGCGTACTAAAACAAGCAGAAGCAATTAAATCCACTAATAATGTGGCGATCATTCTCCAAGATAACTTTGATAATACCTATCAAAAAGTGAGCCATGATTTTCTTAAGAATGCATAAGAGCTCGATTTTAAGAGTGTAGACATCAAGACGAGATGACAGGCTACCTCTTAAAATCCCTCTATTGATTAAGAGGCTATTACCATTTCGTTTTCTGTGCCACAATCGCCTGGCTACGTCAGGAGAAACTACAGACCTCTTTCCAAGGTAAACGCTCACACAATGGCGTCAACTTAAGACCTCTCAATAATCTCAGATCGCGCAGCTTAAGTTGACGCCATTGCACGTTCACGCGGAGGGAAAGAGACTTAACGACTTAATTAAGGAGATAATTTGATGTTAGTAAAACGCAGTGCTTTGATAATGCTTACTCTAAGCTTTTTCAATATAACCAGCCCCTCTTATGCGCAGATAGAAAAAGAGCGACTCCTTGTTTCTAACTGCATGGTAAAGGCACTGAAAGATAAGGCTAATTTACTGGTGCAAAATGCTCAATTCAGCATGGTGGAAGTCACCTTGAATGACGCAACATTAACCACCTTGCATGAAAGTAGACAAGCCTGTGGCAAATTTCTTAATTTGGATTCTTATTATCAGAATCATTCGTTTAATCAACGTGATGCCAAACGGCTATTAACGCAGTTATCATCGAAAAAGCCCTCAATTGCCATGCAGTCTTATCCAATTAATCATGAAAAGCAAGTAATGCAATTATATAGTCTCATTGATCCCAATAAAATTTGGCAAACAAATCAACACCTAACCAACTATGTCAATCGCTCTGCAACGCAAAGAACAGGAGTTAATGCTGCACGCTGGTTTAGAAAACAATTTGACACTATGGCTAGTGATTATGGACGAAATGATGTTAATAGCTATTTGGTGATGACAGGAAAGCGCTACAAGCAACCTTCGGTCGTGACTGTAATTGGCAAAGATAAGAAAGCAGATGCTATTGTTATTGGAGCACATATTGATACCCTCAATGGAAATATGCCTGGCGCTGATGATGATGCCAGTGGTATTTCTGTAGGCTTAGAAATTGCTCGAGTCCTTTTATCTTCTGAAATAGTATTGGAGCATCCTGTATACATCATTGCTTACGCCGCCGAGGAACGGGGATTGGTCGGCTCAAGCTATGTAGTACAATCATTTATAGACGAACACATTCCAGTAAAAGCGGTAATGCAGTTAGATCAGGCAGGGTATCGTGCTAATCCCAAAGATCAAACCATCTGGTTAATGAAGGATTATGTTGATCCCAGTTTGACCCAATTTACCGCAGAATTACTAACTCGCTACGTGAAAATTCCCGTTGCCTACACGCAATGCGATTACGCCTGCAGTGATCATGTCAATTGGTATCAGCAAGGTTTTAGCGCCTGCTATCCTTCAGCAACGACTTTAGACAATGATAATCCATACCTACACTCTCCTGAAGACAGGTTAGAAATATTGAGTTTAGAGCATCAAGTTAATTTCACAAAACTGGGATTAGCATTTGCTGCCGAGCTCGGATTGAACCATTAATAGTATCAACTTAAGGAGTAGGTCGGGCCAAAGGGTCCGACCTACGTTACAAAAACTTAAATTGACGCCCTTAAATGTTCATGTGCCTCGCTCTCTGGAGCAGCAAGCTTCCCTAGTAATTGCTCCAACCATACATCTTCCATATTATGAAGAGGAAGGTTTGCCTCAGAAAAAAAACCAAAAGCCTGGGCTACTCTTTCTGCTTCAGCGGCCTCCTTTGTTTGTTCTTCGCTCTCGGCAACCACAACGAGTTGCGTCTGTTCATAAATCAATTGCTCCTCTTCCTGTATGGCGACTTCATGAAGTTCATGATTTACAGGACGCAAGCTATTTAACATTGAATCTAAAAGATTATTGAAGCCATTTTGTATAGAACTCAGTATGCTATGGTTACTCAGAATGAAAATCATTTCATCTAAAATTTCAATAACTAGATTAAAACTTAAGCGAATAGTTAGATTGATAGTGCTCTCAAGTAAAGTAAATGCTTGCTGGGCAAAGGATATATCTTCGTCGAAGAGAGAACGCACTGTATTCACCGCAGAATATAACAGTTTAAAACCATTGAATAACAATTGTAGGGACACTTTCAAGGCAATCCAGGTAAATTGTATACCTAATTGGATAACCACATTTAACGGAAGGAGCAAGGCGGTTGTCAATATTAATGGTAAAGCAGACAAAGTCATGGCTACGGCGCCTTTTTGTTCCCAAATCACTTCCATAATGGTTTTTGTCGCACTAAAAAACTTGGGTAAACTAGTTGCGGTAAATAGCAAAGAGATAAAATACACCCCGGTAATATGCTTCCAAGAAGGAACTGTTGCAACAAAATTGGGCCAAAAATGGACAATATGTTGCAGATGATCAATAAAGTCATCTGTTAACAGTTCTTTTAATTCTTTGCCAGTACCCTGTATCGCAGCAATTAAATCGTCCAACTTCTCATTTTCAGTTAATGACTGAGGCAAGATCTCCTTTAACCGTGACACAAACGCTTCAGCATCTAACTGCTCGGTAGTCTGCAACGTGTCCTTAATTTGGCGCAAAAATTCAGCCAAAGCACTACCATCTATATCTTGTACATAAGGCCTCATGGCTTCCAATTGCGCTGAAAAAGTATTAATAAAACGGAAATTTAATTGCCCATTGGAATAGGTAGATAAGAGCAAAGTCATAAGAAAATTATTACTGAATCGACTTAACCATGGAACAACATAAGAGGTTGCTGAAGTACCGGCTTTAATACCGTCCAATATACTTATAACCGTATCAACCCAATTACCTGTATCTACAACAAAGGTTTGACTATTCTCAAAAAAAGCTTTTCCAGGAATATTATCTTCACCATTTAACATGTAATCCTTGGCCAGCACTATATCATTCATTAATATATTACAGATTTCAGCGGGAATAGAAGGGTGAAAACGAGTCTGGGCATCAGGATGAAAACGAAGAGCTCGTTTATGATAAGCCTTTTTAATTTCAGCAGAACTAAATCTTAACCCTACCCGAGAGGTATCTAAATTTAATAGCTCACATAAATCTTTTCTAGTGATTACGGTAGGGCCATCGAAAATACTGCTATAAACGCTAGGCATAAATTAGCTCCTCGTAAGAGTGGGACTTGATGCGCATAAATGGAGCATATTTTACAAAATAAAAACTCTTAGATCAAGGGAAAACAATCATGCTGGCAAAAACAACATAACCAATCTGCACTATCAGTAAGTTCATCCGCAGTGACATAATAAAAAATAGGACTACTATAGCGTCTCCAACTAAGCTTTAGACAAGGAGCAAGTGAATGAAGAGAAGGAATAATACATGACTGAAGTCGAGTGAACTTGCAACGCGGTATCAAGTTTAGTGAGATATGATAAAAGACAGGACTTGCGCTAATATAATAGCGTCGGGCTAAGGCGTATTTAGCTAATAATTAGGTCTTATAAATTAATTAGGAATGAGTATATGAAACATAATTTACTAAAAGGACAAATTCCATTATTCATTACCTATTGGATATTCGGCATTATTCCTTGGATAATTTATGACCTAATAGGAATGATGCTCAGTCGATATTATTTAAATATCGCTGAAATTCCTTATATGCAATTTTTATTTTATTTGTACTTATTGTTCCCTTTCCTTTATTTTCCATTGATCTACATCGCTATTTGGAAAAGCAGTACTTTATATACTAAAAACAAGTTGTGTCCCATACTGGCCAAGCTATCTGTGCTTTTAGGGACCGTGTTGCTTCTTATAGGGGCAGTGATCGTTATCAATCAACTCATTCACCGCAACGATATAGAATATAAGATCAAGGAAGAAGTTAATTTGATCAATAAAAGCGTCCCTGTGAAAATCAATAATTCAACGAATATGGAAAAAGTATCCTTTGACAATAATCTAGTGACTTATGAATATAAAATACTTAATAAGGAGAAAAATGAATTTAACATTCCTATACTTTCTTTATTACTAAAAGCCCAGTTAGTTAAAGATATCTGTAAGCACACCTCAATAAAAAATTATTTATCCAAAGGCATTAATTTCTCTTACCACTATGTTGATAAAAATGGAGAGGAAGTGTGTGATATATTGATTACCCAATATGATTGCCCATAGAATCCGTTTTATGATCCGTAATAAATCTATAGTTCCAGCCATTCAACAACTAATTATTGGCTTTCTTGCTTATGTGGCTACTTTGGCTGGTAGTTTATTTCTTTCTCAAAAAATGGGAGTGATCCTATTTGGCGATTACAGTGTCGCTATTGCTCTGATGAGTATTGTTACATCGATTGTATTATTAGGTACGGATACGGCGGCGAATCGCTTTATTCCCTCCTTATACAAAGAACATAAGAATTACCAAATAATACAATATTTTTCGTGGAATATGCGTCTCATTAAACGCACCTTCCAAGCATGTCTTCTCGTGATAGGCTGTTTAGTCCTATTAGGTATTATATTTCATTTAACTCACTACATTAATGTTACCAGCTACCACTTAGCTCTTTACTCCTTATTACTCACCCCCATTTTAGCATTAAGCTTGTTAATAAGTAGCTATATGATTTCGTTTCAACAAGTACTGATTGGAACTGTGTATAAGAGTCTAATGATTCATGTGCTGATTTTATTTTACTTTGTTGCAGCAGTTTATTTATTCCATGCTCAACTCACATCCAATAGCATTATACTGTTAGTACTAACCCTTAGCTTTTTTAGTTTACTTTTTCTTGAGTTACTAACCGCAAGAAGGCGAGTTTTTCACCTAATCAATGCGCTTCGCCGTGGTATTGACGACATCTCTCATGAAACAGCTAAAGTATGGTATAAAACGTCTCTTCACCTTATTGGTGCGCAGATGATATATATTACACTGCGTTATGTTGATTTGTTTATCGTCAAAATATTTAGTCCCCATCCCAGTTCTGCAGGGATTTACTCTGCAATTATGGTCATTACTCATATTATTTACTTTATCCCCATCTCTATAACATTTTTAGTAAAACCGGCTATTAGTAGTTTTTTTGATAAACCAGAACGTTATTCAGACTTGCAAGAAATAATCGATGCAACTAATGCAGTTATTTTTATCAGCTGCCCGACGTTGTTATTAATAATTTGCTACTGGAATCATGAAATTCTTGCTTTTTTTGGTCCAGATTATATAAAGGCAAGTAGCACACTTATTATTTTTTCAATAGGTTGCACGCTAATAGGGCTGTCCCGAGTTCCTCGGGCCGTGTTAGTATTTTCTGGCAAAGAAACAACGATTTTTTATGTCGCTTTGTTCGATATTTTAATTTTGCTAATTATAGGGATACCGGCAACTTATTTTTTTGATCTGATAGGAATGGCGATGGTGGTTGCTTGTTTATTCTTATTCCAGGGTTCCATGTTTGTTATTTTGGCCAAACATTATCTACCAGGAATTAAACCACTTTCCTTTATATAAATGATGTTAAGTAATAGGTTGTCTTTTAAGGAATTTCACTATGGAGTCACTAACATTTGCACAACTTGGGCTGCTCTTAAAAAGCACTATGGATAAGCCTAATGTTTCTTTTTTTGATCTACAAAAAGTACTAATCAATCTGACACAAAACGATATTGTTGCTTTGCTTAATGACTTACTCAATGGCATCAATGATAATAAAAAGCTTTCCTCCATAGAGGAAGAACATGTCTATTTGTACAGGCAGACAGGAATTAATTTATTACTCCGGTTTGCAGGTACTGCTGCGCCAGCACCAACTCTGCTCGCCAGTGAAGTGGATGCCATTATTATGAATTTGACCAATACCCCTCTGACAATCCCAACATACAGTTGCTCTATTAATAAAAATGACTTAGCACAAAGACCAACAAAGCTCCAACAAGAGGCCCCTCTTGTCTTGCCGCCCTTTCAGCCCTACTGCCTGAATGCATTTTCCTCTATATTGGATTTCCATAACGCATCACATCATGCCCCCTTGCTGATTATTCATTCAGAAAAACAAGCATGGTCCACCTGGGCTTTTGATCGCACTACCTTAGAAGCATTACATAGAGTCAGTACTGATTTACGTGCATCAAGAATCCAACTCACTTTATTATTATTTAAAGCCCTTCAGGTTCAAGGCATTGACCATTTGATTAAGGCATTGATTCTTTCTGATTATGCTGGCAATGTACGTTGGACAGCAATCCAATATTATTACGAGCTGAACCCTAAAGAGACCAAAGCATTAGTGCAACAATTAGCGATACAAGACAGTGATCCTGCAGTGCAACGAGCCGCGCAAAAAACATTAGCTCTTTCGCAAGCAAAATAACAAGATAATAGGTAGGAACTAATTATGCCAGAATCATTACATCCTCAAACGTCTACTGCCATTTCATTACAGGAATTTATTGATTTTATTGATGACAATCCCATCATTAGCGCATTAAAAAACTCTGAATATAAACCAGAATATTTCTCTATTATCGGAGAAAAATTAGCCCAATTAGTACTAAACCGTGATTTTCTTACTGACATATTAATAGAAGAACTAAAACAATTTGAAACCTTTCAGATGGCTAATGATTTTAAGCCCTCCACCATTATGATCCATAAACACGCGGACTATACCATTCGTGCGGTGATATGGATGCCTCTGTCTGAGCTATATCCTGCAGAAGTCTTTTCTTACTTTGAACCCCATGATCATAATTTTGACTTCTTCACCGTTGGCTATTTTGGACCAGGTTATACTACAAAGCTATTTCAATATGATTATGACAAGGTCAAAGGATTTCCAGGTGAAGAAGTTAATATCAAGCATTTGGGTGAAACCAATCTGACTCAAGGGAAAGTAATGTATTACTATGCAAGTGAAGATGCTCATATACAATATCCCCCCCAATCCATGACGGTATCTCTCAATCTACTTCTGCCCAAAACGTTCCCTGCTCATCGACGACAATATGAATTTGAGCTTATCGCAAACACTGACAGAGCAAAGCTCATTATGGGAAATATTGATCGTTTGGCGCAACAGAGAACTCTTATTGAAACAGCAGCACGCATTGGCAATGCTGAAAGCATGAATATAATACGCAAAATCGCATTAACTCATAATAACGAACAGTTAAGAGCAATTGCATGGCAAGCTCTTTTCGCAAGTGGAACAACTACTGCTGCAGATAGACAATTAGCTCTGCAAGACTCAAGTGAACATGTACATGCTTTTGTCATGAATTTTTTAGATATGGAACAGATTAAAGCCCGCGCAGGGTAATCTCCTGCGGAAATCCATGCATGCCTGGATAATGAAGCAAATAACTCACCATTTGTGCCACTTCTTCAGGCATGATGGTGCTTTCTGCTCTGGGCTGGGATAGGGTGAATTGTCCCGGAGAAATAGTACATACCCTCACACCTAAGTGCCTCACTTCTTCGAATAAAGAGCCAGAAAAAGCCAGAATACCGCTTTTAGCAGCACAATAAGTGGCAGCATCGGCCAAACATTGGTGCGCTGCTATAGACGCAATATTAATAATAATGCCTTTGCCACTAGCAATAAGAGAAGGTAATGCCAAACGAGTTAACACAATAACCGAGGAGAGATTGGTTTGAATCATTGCTTGCAGTTGTTCGGGACTTTTATCAAGGACGGGACCAAAATTAAAATGGGCAACATTGTTAATCAAAACATCTAAACCTTGGAAATGAGTATTAACCAGTTCCACCATATCATAAAGAGCGCTCAACTCTTTTACATCTTTATCGAGGGTGACTACCTCTTTACAATGAATTAATGAACCTGCAAGAGAGTCGAGTTTACTTTTGTTTCTAGCATTTAATGCCAATTTATAATTTGGCAAATCAAGCAATCGAGTGATTTCACGACCTAATCGCCCTGTAGCCCCAGTTAAAAGTACCCTCAATCTAATCCTTAATATTTAAATCAAGAAAGGATAAAGCAAACGAATTTTATTCGTTTGCTTTATAAAAACTAATCATCACAGCCAAAACCTAGCACACGACCTGCTTCACGGCCTGTAACTTGCGTAGGTTCTGCACCTGCCAATGTTACTTCTTCTTCTAAATGAGCGAATTCCACTAATTCGTCTTCTATTCTCATAATTTCTTGATTATCCATAATAATCTCCTTGATGGCATCATAAGCAATATCGTTACCTCTTTCAATTTTTAGTATTAAGGGTAATCATCAAATTGTCAACTGATACATGCTAAACAACAAGATCTAATTCAAGCGCCAAATACCTGTTCTCGAAGAAACAATGGATTATTTAATTGTATTAGTTCGTCCCACCAGAAATTAAGATTGATATTAACCTCTCCTAAGTGTTCAAAACTATGAAGCCAATAAGGAGGAATGTACAACATATCGCCTTTATCTAATATCCCCTCATAATATGAGGTCTTTTTAAATAAAGGGTATTTAACATAATCGGGATCTGCGACGTTTATTTGACTAAAATTATCGAGCCTACTGCTGTATGGATATAAATAGTATCGCTCTATTTCTTGGGGAGGAAATAGCAAAACCCTTTTTTTCCCCTGAATCTGGGCATTTAAATTATGTAACCCATTCTTATCATAATGTAACCATGAAATGATGTTTTTAAGAGAAATCCATAACCCTATAGTACTTAAAGTAGTTTGATCGCACTGCGGCGGAAGCTCAAAGTCATCTCTAAGGATTTTTAATGCATCATTGAACTGATTCTTCGCAAATAACGACAATCCACTAGCGCATAAAAAAAAGTGCTGCCCCTGATGAGTGCGCAATGATGCCAGGAAGTCTCTCAAGAGAGACTTCTTGAAAAAATCTTCTTCTTGTATCTGATCTACATCGAGGTTAGTTAAATTGGGATGGACATTAGATTGTGAATGTCTGTAGGCAACCAGAGTATCACCTATCATTTTATCAAAATAAACCAAGGACCATTTGCTATAAGCAGGCCATTGATTGACTGCTTGCTTGATAATGATAGGTTTATCCGCTTTTATATATTCTAGATAAAAGTGTTCTCGCGAAGAACTGTGGATTTGCTCAACTATTCCTATTTTTTGCATAACACCACCTTGGATTACGATTGCCTCATGCTTTCTTCATCGTTTGCTCGTTATGGAGCAGTAAAAAAATATGAGTATTATTTACATTTATCGTCCTTTTTTTTACTATGTGCAAAATTTAACTAATGGAGTATCTCATGTCCGGTTTTTTTTCAACTGTCAATTCTCGCTGGAACGCTTATTCTGCATTACGCGAGAAATATGCTGATGCAGTTCCAGTTCCACAAGCCAGTTATTTTAAACCACTGCGTTCTATAGATGAAGTTGCAACCTGTGCTATTCGCCCTATAGAGAAACCTTTATACCTGGCGTTTAATACTTTAGGTTTTTTAATTAAGGCTGTTCTCAATTTAGCTTTATCTATCATTTTAGCTCCTTGCGCTCTAGTATTAAACATATTCGCACCCAACTCCGATCTAACAAGATCAACTAACTCTACCTTTGGTCTTGCCGTCGCCTCAACTTTAGTCGATATAGCAATGACTGCTGTTGCTTTATTTTCAACGGCTATGGCTCTTATTTTTAATCCTATAAATTTAGTCACTCGTGCAGCAGCTACAGTGATTGACAGCATTAATTCTGCTACTGAATCTTGTTGTGGTTTGACTATTGCCAGATTATGATATTGGACTATCATTAATAAGCAATGTTATTGAAAGTATAAAGGGCTTGTACTTTCAATAGCACCCAAATAACAAGGATAGGTTAATGCAAGTAAAAGCAGCAGTAGCTTTTGCAGCGGGCCAGCCGCTTGCAATTGAAACAATAGATTTAGAAGGACCTCGTCAGGGTGAGGTCATGGTAGAAATTAAAGCTACTGGGGTATGCCATACCGATGCCTATACCTTATCGGGTTTAGATCCTGAGGGAATTTTTCCCGCTATTTTAGGGCATGAAGGCGCTGGAATAGTGGTTGAAGTAGGCAAAGGGGTCAGTAGTTTAAAACCAGGGGATCACGTTATTCCCCTCTACACTCCCGAATGTCGTCAATGTAATTATTGTTTATCACGCAAAACCAATCTTTGCCAGGCTATTCGCTCCACCCAAGGACGCGGTTTGATGCCTGACGGTACCTCTCGATTCTACTACAAGGGGCAGATGATTCATCATTATATGGGGACATCGACCTTTGCCAATTATACTGTTTTACCAGAAATTGCCTTGGCAAAAATTCGTCACGATGCTCCGTTTGATAAGGTATGTTATATAGGTTGTGGTGTAACCACAGGCTTAGGTGCCGTATTGTTTACCGCAAAAGTTGAAGCTGGTAGCTGCGTCATCGTTTTTGGGTTGGGTGGTATAGGCCTTAACGTCATTCAAGGTGCACGCATGGTCGGTGCAACTCAGATTGTTGGAGTAGACCTTAATCCTAGTCGCAAAAAATTAGCAACCCAAATGGGGATGACCGATTTTGTTAATCCCAAAGAGGTAGACGGTGATTTGGTAGCTCATTTGGTTGAACTCACTAATGGTGGAGCAGACTATACTTTTGAATGTGTAGGGAATGTACAAGTGATGCGCCAAGCTTTAGAGTCGTGCCATAAAGGTTGGGGTGTATCGACTATTATTGGGGTTGCTCCTGCAGGTCATGAAATTGCAACACGGCCTTTTCAACTAGTTACAGGAAGAGTGTGGCAAGGATCTGCATTTGGTGGGGCTCGCGGACGTACGGATGTCCCTAAAATTGTAGACTGGTATATGGATGGTCGCATCAATATTGATGATCTCATTACTCATGTACTACCAATTGAGCAGATCAATGATGCTTTTGAGTTGATGCATCACGGCGAGTCGATTCGCACGGTGCTTACATTTTAAAAACATCTTTATGGAAGATGGAGCAGGACTATGACCTATAAATTAATTGAAGCACATCAATGTTTTGAGGGAATTCAAAGTGTCTATTCTCATTGGTCTGAGGAGACTCAAAGTGATATGCGTTTTGCTATCTATCTCCCTCCTGCCGTAGAACAAAAAGTGGTGCCTGTACTCTATTGGTTATCCGGTTTGAGTTGTTCAGAACAAAACTTTATTACCAAAGCAGGGGCTCAGCGTATCGCTGCGGAATTGGGTATAGCATTGGTTGTTCCTGATACTAGCCCTCGCAGTTTAAATCTGGTGGGTGTTGTTCCAGAGGAATATCTTGGAGAGGGCGCTAGTTTTTATGTCGATGCGACCGAAATGCCATGGATCGATCATTATCGAATGTATTCCTATATCAGTAACGAACTGCCACGAATAATTAATGACAACTTCCCTGTCGATAAAAGACGTTCTGGTCTTTTTGGTCATTCAATGGGTGGCCATGGCGCATTAACCATAGCATTGAAAAATCATCAGTTATTTCGCAGTCTTTCTGCTTTTTCGCCAATTTGTTCGTCAACACAATCCTCCTGGGGAAAGTATGCCTTTAAGCATTATTTAGGAGATAATCAACGTACTTGGCAACAATACGATGCATGCCACCTAATAAGAACCCATGCATGGCCTCATGGTGAAATTTTAATAGATCAAGGTCTTGCCGATCCGTTTCTTGTGGATCAATTAAAGCCCGAGTTATTTGAAGCAGCCTGTATGCAGGCTAATGTACCTTTAAATTTACGTATGCATGACCAATATGATCATAGTTATTATTTTGTCGCGACCTTTATTGAGGATCATTTACGCTTCCATGCCAAGAATTTATTGAGTTTAAAATAACAGGCCTCTTGCATAACGAGCAACTGTCTTACGTGAACAGTTATCAATTATTGGCTGTAGCAATGCCCCTGCTCATCGATGCCCGCTCTTTCATAGTTCCCGATCCTTTATAGTCGTGACTCGGATTTATAATTGCAGCCCGGACTATCTGAGCCGCACACGTAAGTAGGCGGTCCTTTTGTAACGCGTTTCATCTTAACGGCCATAACTCCAAGCATGGGCTATACTTTTACTTAAAAGTAGGATGATAACCCTCTCAAGGAGCAAGAAGGTGATAGCCTTAGAAAAATTATTATTACTCAAGACGGTCACTCTATTTAAACAAACCCCTGATGATTTGCTACTTCATATAGTGACCTCTATCGTAAAAGAAAAAAGAGTAAATGCAGGTGAACATCTTATTGAAAAAGGAGGAACTAATACGACCATGTATATAGTTGTGTCAGGGCGCGTGAGCGTTCATGATGGCGAACGATTCATTAAAGAATTAGGCGAGCGTGAAATTTTTGGCGAATTGTCAGCACTCACCGGTGACGCACCGGTCACTTCTGTTTCTGCTATAACTGATTGCTTATTACTAACGATTAGTAGTAGAGCATTATATGAATTGATGAATTTCGATGCCGGAATTTCCAAAGGCATCATCCAGGCGCTTTGTAAAAGAACACAATCGATGTCCATGCAGGTCCAGGAATTACTACGGGGATAAATAATGTAGTTTCATTAAGGATAAACATGTTGCTAAACAAGGCTTATAACAAATTTCTGCGCAACATCAGCATAAAACGTACAGAGCAAAGTAAGTTATTATGGTCTTTATTAATGGCGTTTATTGCAGGGGGGTTGCAATGCTATTTCAGCTCTTTTCCCATGGCCTTGTTCCTAACAAACTATAGCAGTGCCTTATTGCCAATAGTTTATCTTGCCGTTGCCGGATTATCCGTGGTTTTTGGCCTAGTTTATACTTTCTTTGAATATCGTGTTTCCTTTAATCGACTTATTGTGGGTCTTGCTGTAACAGTAGGTCTCCTATGGACAATATTAGGTTCGGCACTGATCGGTAGCAGCAATAAATTAATTATTGCAGTACTCATAGTTTGGGCTATTTTGGCTTATGATTTATTAGGACTTGCTGTTTGGTCAGTATTCAATAGAATTTTTAGTTTGCAACAAGCTAAAAACTCCTTTGGCGTCATAAAAGGCTGTCAAAGTATTGGAGGGCTATTAGCCGGTCTATTATCCCCTCTCTTATTGTTCTTTGTAGGACTCAAGTACCTCATTGTTTTTCTTGGTATATTCACTTTTGTTTTGGTAGTAGCAATGCTCACGCTGTTACGCAATGTAAAATCATCAGAACCAATACATGGAATAGAGACAGAAGAGTCAGATAACAACACTGACGAGATAAACATTCGCACCCTATTACACAATAAATATGTTTTAAAAATATTTGCTCTAATTACCTTGGGTGTTTTTTCAACCTATATTATTGCATTAACGTTTAATACAGCAGCAGAAGCT
>DAIAOV010000051.1 GCA_027437055.1 Legionella sp.
TGACTAACCAGCAGAAAGGGAAAATTTAGGGGGTAATTTTGCTTCTGAAAAAACGCAATTTTAATTGTCGCTACACATTGTGGGAACTACCTCGAAAAGCATCAGCATATTTTAATCATGGGGACAACCGGAGCAGGAAAAACTCATCTGGCGCAAGGACTAGGACATCTTGCCTGCCGTAAAGGGAAAAACGTCCTGTTTATCCGTGCAAGTATCTTGCTTCGAACCCTGTTGGCTGCACGCGCCGATCAGAGCTGGGGTAAAGTATTTAAACGTTTTACTCAACCCGATTTATTGATTATTGATGATTTTGGTCTCAAATCAATGACGACAACGGAAGCAGAGGATATCTATGAACTGATTGCTGAAAGGCATTTAAAAGGAAGCATGATCATAACGAGTAATCGTTCTGTTGAAGGTTGGCTGGAGCTATTTCCAGATCCTGTCATGGCTAATGCCAGTATGGATCGATTAGCACACCAAGCCTACCACATTGCATTAACCACGGATGAATCATTTAGAAAGAAAATGAGACCAACAATGAATAAAGAAAGCTAAAAAACTGCCTGTGGACTACATGAATAACATGGATAACTAAAAACCAGTTATCCACGTTATTCACGTGGGTCCACCAGGCTCAATAAACAAATTTTAATTTTTAAAAACAAAAGGAAAAATCGGATCTTTTTATACATCAACGTATCTGAAGGAGTAGGGAAACTTTTATTTAATTAGGTAGGGTTTCAGTTATGCAAAATTTGGCTAGAGGGGTCAATTAGTTCGGCGGAGGGAGGGGTCAATTAACTCGGCGGTTGACACTCAATGCTTATTTCAGGAGATCCCTTGTCGCAAGATCCTATGGATGACAAAAATCAGCTTAAGTCAATCGCAGTGAGAACTAACTGTCTTGAGGACACAAATATAAATCACCTTTTGCCATGCGATCAAGAATTTTAATATTCCTTTCTGCAATATTATAAATCTCCTCTATAGTTGTTGTTTTCATCAATTCAAAATGATTTTTAATTTGATTTACCTCTTCTACTGTTGGGACTTCATAATCAATATCTTCAATAATTGATCTCATTCTATCCAATTGCAGTGCATGAAAATAAAAATAGTGATTACTTTCATAAAGTTCCTTTTCTAAGAGAAATGGTGATAACTCATTAATAATATTAACTCTTTTAATTTCAGGTGTTGCATTATTACGAATAAAACAAATTTTATTAAGAAAGAAAAACTCCTTTGAAAGCCCACTAACTGCTCGATTGACTATAGAACAGTTGATAATAGGAAAGCCTAAACCTACTCGGTTAAGGAACAATAAGTCAAAGATTCCATTAATGTAGTTTTCTAATTTAGTATCATGATTTTCTTTGATACAATGAACAATAAAATTAAAATCCAGCCCGCGGCAGCTTAAACCTCGTCGGTCTTCTAAAAACCAGACAATATAGAAATAATCATTTATAATATTAGATAAGTATTTATCTGCTAAAGAATTCTGTAATTGTCTGATTTCATTGACTAATCCAGGTGTAATTACCACAGGGATTTTAGGTTTTAAGCATACTGACATTCCATTGACGCCTATTTCTCTCACTGCTAATAATTCAAGATCAAGCATCGTTACTCCTGAAGTGAAACGCAAATAGTTGATTTATTATTTTGTTCAAAAATTATCCAATATTTAATTGTAGCGTAGTTTTAGAAGAAAGAGGGGAGATTTCGTATTTTTTTGTGCAGGTGCACAAAATAGAGTTATCGATAGAAGAGTAACGCATGGAGGACCTGACTATTATTAGTGGAAGGTCCTTGGCGTTTGTGGATTACATTTCCGTATAATTAGGTCCGCCACCACCTTCGGGAGCATGCCATACTATGTTTTGTCGAGGATCTTTTATATCGCAGGTCTTACAATGAATGCAGTTTTGGGCATTAATCTGCAATCTTGGCCCTTTTTCATCTTCTACTATTTCATACACACCTGCGGGACAATAGCGATTTTCTGGAGAGGCATAAATTGCTAAATTGACCTCTATAGCTAGTTTAGGCTTTTTCAATTTCAAATGGCAGGGTTGATTTTCTTCATGGTAGGTATTAGATAAAAACACAGAAGATAATCTGTCGAAGGTCAGTATTCCATCTGGTTTGGAATAGTTTATTTTTTTTGCCTTTTCCGCTGGAATAAGACTAGTATGATCGTCATGATTACTTAAGGTCCACGGCGAATGCCCATGAGAGATGTATGTTTCAAAGGCCGCGTTAATTAAACCTGGAATTAATCCATATTTAAATCCAGGCCTAATATTACGTACAGTATACAGTTCATTGCCAAGCCAGGACTGTTTTACTTTCTCTGGGTAGTTGGTTAATTCCAGTTGGGTGGTATGTTCTTGATTTAACTGATCAAAGTAGGCTTGTGCAGCAAGCATGCCTGACTGCATGGCCATATGTATTCCCTTGATTTTGGGTACATTAAGGAATCCGGCGCTATCACCGATTAGTGCGCCACCAGGAAAGGTGAGTTTAGGTAATGATTGCCATCCTCCCTCATTTAGTGCTCGAGCACCATAACTAATCCTTTCACCGCCAGTTAAGACGGATTTAATGATAGGATGGGTTTTGAACCGCTGAAACTCTTCAAAGGGACTTAGCCATGGATTTTTATAGTCCAAACCGACTACAAATCCAACAGCAACGCGTTGTTTGGATAAATGATAAATGAATGAGCCGCCATAAGTTGCATGATCCATAGGCCAACCCACTGTATGGATTACAGTGCCTGGTTTATGCTTTGCTTCTTCAACTTGCCATATTTCTTTAATTCCTAATCCATAAGTTTGGGGTTGTGCTTTGTCTCTAAGATGATAGCGGGACATAAGAATTTGACTTAATTGTCCTCTACATCCTTCAGCAAAAAATGTTTGTTTTGCTAGCAGATGCATTCCTGGCTGAAAATTATGAGTTTCTTTATTATCTTTATCCAGACCAACGCTGCCTGTGGCAACTCCTATCACTTGATTTTTATCACTATAAAGGACTTCTACAGCAGCAAATCCTGGATAAATTTCACATCCTAGAGCTTCTGCTTGTGCTGCGAGAAACATGCAAAGCTCACCTAAGCTTATAATGTAATTTCCCTGATTGTGCATGGGTTTTGGCGTCGGTAATTTAAATGCTTTTTTTTCAGTGAGATAATAAAATAAATCATTGGATACTGGTGTATCTAGTGGCGCATCACGCCAGGTATCGGGCAATAACTCTTGTAAGCTTCGTGGTTCAAGAACAGCACCTGAAAGAATATGTGCCCCAACTTGAGCGCCTTTTTCCAGGATGCAAATAGTAATTTCTCGTTGCGAAGCTAAGGCCAATTGCTTTAATTTGATCGCCGCAGATAAACCAGCAGGACCAGCTCCAACTATGAGAACATCAAATTCCATGGTTTCTTGTTCCACAAGTACTCCTAAATGCAAAATTACAAAAAGATAAAATAATCGCCTTTATGTGGCTTAATATCAAGAATATATTAAATTATTTAAATGAATTATTGTTCTTATTAGTTGCTAGAGGCTTTATATCATTTAGGTCGAGACTAGAGAACGTTACGTTTAAGAGACAATGATTCATAACGTGGCATAGATCAAGAAAAAATAATTCAAAAACTATATAGAGTTATGAATTTTCTAAAGAAGTTAACTATACTTCAAGAAGATTATTTTCACTTCGGTGTTAAAAAATTAAGAAATAAATTACTATGTTCTGTGTGAGTTGATACTAATAGTAGGTAATCTCTATGGATACTGAACAACAAAATTCACAACAATTACCTAAAACAATAGGGCTATTTTTCTGGCATTTTATAAAAAAGCAGCGATTGGCTTTTCTCTTTTTTTTATTAGCTCCAACCGTTATGGTGCTGGAAAATAACGTCATTCCTTATTCATTAAAGATGATAGTTGACTCTTTAGGTACTTACTCTAAAGGCCAAAATGTTTTTTCTGTCCTTGCTCCTGCTTTGTGGCTAGGTGGGGGAGCTTGGGTGGGGATGCTAGTAATTATTCGTTTACAAAACTGGTGGCAAGGCTATGTAATTCCTCGTTTTCAGGCTGATGTTCGTATGTCAGTTTTTGATTATTTAACGAAACAATCATATCAGTATTTTTCTAATGAAATGGCCGGAACTCTGGCAAATAAACTCAATGATTTACCACGTGCTTTAGATTCTATCTTTATGATTATCACTTGGTATGCGGTTGCTGCTTTTTCCTCAATTATTGTTGCTTTAATTTTAATGTGTACCATTAATTATTGGTTTGCCATTGTTCTTGCGACGTGGATCGTGCTCCAGCTTTTAATTAGTTATAAATTGTCAAAGAAAGTAGATCAGTATTCCATAGAAAACGCCGAAGATAAAAGCGAGCTGAGCGGAAAAGTTGTCGATAGTTTAAGTAATGCGAATGCAGTAAAACTTTTTGCTCGTGGTAGAGATGAATTAGCTTATGTGTGGCGAAGTCAAACTAGAGAAGTGCAGAGCAATAAAAAATTAACTATTTATATGAATATCTTTCGTTTGTATTTGGATATTCCTGTAACTATTATGTTGTTTATCATGGTTTATTTGCTCGTTGTTTTTTGGCAACGCCAAATAATAACCACAGGTGATTTTGTTTTTATATTCAATGTCTCTTTTGTCATCATGTCTCAAATTTGGTACCTATGTCATGCTATGGCTGATCTATTTCGGGAAATAGGTATTGCCAGACAAGCTATAGCTTTATTGAGTGTTCCAATCGCTGTTCAGGACATCCCAGGTGCAAAATCCTTAGAGATCACAGAAGGTAAGATAGAGTTTAATAACGTTACATTTCACTACAATCAAGGAAAAAAAGTATTTGAAAATAAATCTGTTGTGATTCATCCCCAACAGAGAGTGGGGTTGGTTGGTTTTTCTGGAAGTGGAAAATCGACTTTTATTCATCTCATTTTGCGTTTCTTTAATGTGGAATCAGGACGCATTCTTATCGACGGCCAAAATATCAGCCAAGTGACTCAAGAATCTCTTCGCTCGGCAATTAGCATGATTCCTCAAGATACCACTTTGTTTCATAGAACCTTAATGGAAAACATTCGTTATGGGAATCTGCAAGCCACCGATGAGGAAGTCTATTGGGCTGCGAAACATGCTTGTTGTGATGAATTTATTTCTTTATTGCCTGAAGGCTACGATACCATGGTTGGTGAGCGAGGCATTAAACTATCAGGTGGTCAACGGCAACGTATTGCCATAGCCCGTGCCTTATTAAAAAAATCAAAATTGCTTATCTTGGATGAAGCAACCTCGCAACTTGACTCATTAACTGAAGAAACCATCCAGAATTCACTATGGCAATTAATGGAAAATAAGACATCTATAGTAATTGCCCATAGATTATCAACCTTATTGCATATGGATAGGATATTAGTTTTTGAGAAAGGGAAAATTGTTGAAGACGGTACGCACGATGAGTTAGTTGCACAAAACGGTTTATATAAATCGATGTGGGATGCTCAAGTGGGTGGCTTCTTACCTGAATCAGATAAAGAGGGATGGGATGAATGAGGTGAATGGAGAATATATTAAGCATTTTAATCAACAAACAGAGCAATACTTACTGTGCAGGCCTGATTATCCTAAAGAGTTATTTAATTATTTTGCACAGCTTGTACCTTCTGATGCTATTGTATGGGATTGCGGTACCGGAAATGGTCAAGCAGCAAAAGAATTAGCAGCACGGTTTTCCAAGGTTATTGCAACCGATATTAACCAGAAACAATTGGATGTCGCAGTTAAAGCAAAAAATATAGAGTATATTTGTGCCCCAGCAGAAGATACGTCAATTCAAACGGCTACTGTAAGTTTAATTACTGTGGCTCAGGCCTTACACTGGTTTAATTTTCCTGAATTTTATCAAGAAGTGAAACGAGTGAGTAAGAGTAATGGATATATTGCAGCCTGGTGTTATAGTTTAGGTTTTTTTGACACAGATTTAGATTTTCCAATTAAAAAACTTTATTACGATATTCTTGGCGCTGAATTTTGGCCGAAGGAACGGTTTTATATAGATGAGCAGTATCAAACTATTCCTTTTCCATTTCATAAAATAAATACCCCTCAATGGTCGATAGACAAGAAAATGACCTTTAATGAACTTATAGGTTATTTATCTACATGGTCTGCGGTAAAAGAGTATCAATTACGCCAGCAACGTAATCCAATTGAATTAGTTTATGATGAGTTACAGTCCTATTGGGGGGATACAGCGGGAGTGCGGGTGATTCATTGGCCTATTCATTGTTTATTAGGTAAGGTCCATGATTAGGGAGATTGTTTCATGAGTGTGCGAAACTATTTATTGGTTCTATTGAGTTCGATGTTCATTGCATCTGCTGCTGAAGCAATGCGCTGCGGTAATCAGTTAGTTGAGGAGGGAGACAGTGACTTCGATGTGCTTTCTAAATGCGGTGAACCTCTGTATAAAAAAGATTATGATCAAGCCGTACCGCAATATAATACTCAAGGAAACCAAATTGGTGCGATTCAGAGTTCTATCAGTAAATGGTATTACCAAAAATCACCAGGAGAGTTTCAATATGAGTTGATTTTTGATGCAGGAGTATTAAAGCATATTAAAGCAAGTCGTAATCCATGACCTATAATTTAACGTGAATCGAACTTCAAAGTTGAAGTCAAATGTTAAGCAACAGTAACATAGTATCAACGAGGATGATTATGAAAATTTTCTTAGGATGTATTCTTTTGGGACTTTCTATGATAGCCAATGCAGAGGATACCTTATCGATGACGGTTAATCCTGATGAAGGTAGATTTGTAGTAAAATTAGCGGCAAACCCGACTACTGGCTTTCAATGGAGCGTAGTAAAGTATGACAAAAACTTATTAACTTTGAGCAGTAGCGAGTATCAAAAACCGCAAACTCACTTAATAGGGGCTGGAGGACAAATGGTGTTTACTTTTACTTTGAATAAAGGAAAAAGTTATCCCGATAAAACAAATTTGGTCTTTAAATACGCCCGTTCTTGGGAGCCTAATACCGCTACGATTAAGAATGTTACGGTAAATTTTGTTAAAACACCCAAGTAGGTTATGTATTTACATCAATGGAGTATAGGCTGAGCCAAGGGCTCTGCCTACTTTATGTTTTTTCCTCACCAATGTATCGATATAATTAAGATTAAACCTTTTTAAAAGGTAAGTATCGTGGTTCCCAGAACATGTCATCGACCAATTTTTCTATATCTTCCTCGTGATTTTTTTGAGCATGTCCGGAGCCGATAGCACATAGTGCTACAGCTATAGCTATTTGTTTAGCAACCGTTTGGGCATCATCCAACGAAGGTAATAGCGGTAAGAAACTGTCTTTTTTACTTGGTGCAAATTTGGCTAAGGTTTCTGCAGCCGCTAAGATCATCTCTTTCGTTAGCCGTGATGCGTTAACGGCTAGTACACCTAATCCTATGCCGGGGAATACCAGAGCATTATTGCATTGGGCTATTTCTAGCAAACGATTATGATATTCTACAGCAGGGAAAGCAGTTCCTGTCGCAATAAGTGCTCTTCCATTACTCCAAGCTAATATGTCTGAGGGTTGTGCTTCGCATTTCTCATCAGGATTGGACAATGGAAAAATGATAGGTCGGTCACAACTTGTAGACATTGTTTCGATAATATCTTGAGAAAAAGCTCCAGGCTGCGCGGAGCATCCAATAAGAATTGTTGGTCTAACATGTCTTACTGTATCGGTTAAAGAAGGGTATTTTTTTTCATTAATTGCCCAAGATTCAATTTCTTTAGGATCGCGACCATAGAGTTTTTGAGCATCAGTCAAATCCATATCATTACTGAGCAATAAACCTTGTCGGTCAATTAACCAGAATCTCTTGCGAGCTTCTTCGACACTTAATCCATCTTTAACCATCGCATCTATAATTTGATCACTGATGCCTGTACCAGCAGATCCTGCACCAAAAACGACTATTTTTTGATCTTGTAGTTTCACTCCGGTTACATCGCAAGCAGCAAGTAATGCGGCCAGAGTTACTGCACCAGTACCCTGGATATCGTCATTAAAAGTGCATAATTGATTTTGAAATTGATCGAGAATACGACGCGCATTGCCACGACCAAAGTCCTCCCAATGTAAAAATGCATTAGGGAATTGTTTGTGAATTTCATTAACAAAAGTCGAGATAAAGTCATCATAATCTGCATTATTAATACGAGGATGTCTGCAACCTAGGTACATGGGATCATTTAATAAATCTTGATTATTAGTCCCTACATCTAGAAACACTGGTAATGTTCTAGTCGGGTCAATACCACCACACAAACTATAAACCATTAATTTTGCTACAGGGATATCCATACCACCTATACCTTGATCCCCAATCCCCAGTACACCTTCACCATCAGTAACTACAATAAGATCTATTTCTGGATTAGAACGATTGCTAATGATTTCCTCTATTAAATTTTTGTCTGAATGAGCAATATATAAGCCTCTGGGCTGTCTGTATTCATGACTGAATCGTTTTACTGCGGTACCCACTATAGGTGTATAAATTGTTGGTAGCATTTCAGCTAAATGACGGCTAAGGAGCTTATAAAAAAGAACTTGATTCTTATCATGAAGGTTGTTGAGATAAATGTTTTGTTTCAGTCGCGTGGTATAACTGGAATATTGCAAGTAAGCGCGTTTTACTTGTTCATCTAAACTTTCAACACGATGAGGAAGTTTTCCTAATAAACCAAATTCCTTTCTTTCTTCATGAGTAAACGCGGTTCCTTTATTTAATTGCGGAGTGGTTAGTAGTGGTTTTCCACAAAGTGATGTTTCTATATACATTTCAGCGGTTTGAGGATCGCGAACTAATTTAAAATTAAGCATGGGGTTTTCTCATAAGATAGCGTTACTTGCAGACTGGTGATAATATCGGTTTTTTGTAGTCTACATCAAGAGGTTGTGTATGAATAAGTACTTGGTGATCATTTTAATTGCTCTTGGATTAACTTCTTGTAAAACAAAAAATGAGCATTATTATCAGTCTCACCCTAAAGAATTGCAACAAGCGTTGAAAGCATGTCCAGATCAAGCACCCCAAGGCTTAACTTGCCAACAATTAGAGCAGGTAGGGCGGCGTATGAATAGCTTAGCTTATGAGTTACAAGCAAATCCTCAAGCTTTTGGTAACAAGATCTTGAGTTTGCAGCAGGCTATTGCTACTCAGCACATGGAATTGAAAAAGAATAGTAACAATAAAGAGTTGAAAATATCATTAGCCCATAATCAACGCGATTTAGCGGACTATTTGGCCGTTGTAAAATGGTTGGAATCTCCTGAGGGTTAATCAATTGAGAATATTAATTAGTAATGATGATGGTGTTCTTGCTCCGGGCATTAAAATCCTAGCCAATGAGTTAGCCACCATTGCTGAGATTGAAGTAGTTGCTCCAGATAGAAATAGAAGTGGTGCCAGCAATTCCCTAACGCTGACCCGCCCATTAAGTGTTAGAAAATTAGAAAATGGTTATTATAGTGTAGAGGGAACTCCAACGGATTGTGTCCATCTTGCCTTAACTGGGTTTTTAGAACCTGTAGTTGATATGGTTGTTTCAGGTATTAATGAGGGGGCAAATTTAGGTGATGATGTTCTGTATTCGGGAACTGTCGCTGCTGCTATGGAGGGGCGTTATTTGGGATTACCAGCCATAGCTATTTCAATGTTAAGTGACACCATTATGCACTATGAAACAGCAGCAATTATTGCCAAGCAATTAGTGATGAAATTAAACGTCAACCGATTACCGTCACAAACCATATTAAATGTTAATGTTCCTAATTTGCCTATAGATCAAATAAAGGGGTTTCAAGTAACCAGACTTGGTACTCGCCATAGTGCGGAACCAATTATTAAAGAATACGATCCTAGGGGGAGACCTATATTTTGGATAGGTCCACCAGGTATGGAGGCAGATGCTGGAGCTGGAACAGATTTTCATGCAGTTAATTCAGGCTATGTTTCTATAACCCCCTTACATTTGGATATGACCCATTATAAGATGTTTGATCAATTATCAAATTGGTTAGATGGAATTGAGCTGTTACCCCTATAGATCTGTAACAGACGAGTGATAGGAACATTGGTCAAAGAGATTTTATAATTAATTTTCACTAAGTAATAAGTGATGTAAACGAGACTAAGATAATGCTGACATTATGCAGAAACTGTTTTTGCCTCTTCCTTATACTAATTCTTGCCGGTTGTGGAACAAGACATGCATTAGCTCCTGTAAGCGAGTTAAAGTGGCAGCCTTATTCCAGATATCAAAAAACTCATGCAGTACGTCGTGGAGAAACTCTTTTTGCTATAGCATTTCGTTATGACACCGACTATCGCACCTTAGCTCAAATAAACCATTTACGACCACCTTACTCTTTACGGGTAGGCCAAGTACTGAGTTTACAAGGAATTAAACGTAGAACAACCATTACCCGACCAGGGGTTGCTCGTCGATATTCTCAGCCAACACCAAGGGCTCCACAAAGAGTAATTTATTCTCCAGCGAATAATGTTCGCTCTGCTTCTGGCTGGTTATGGCCAGTGAGTGGACACGTAACAGCCACTTTTATTCCTACACAAGGTAAAAAAGGCATAAATATTGCTTGTAAAAAAGATGAGAGGGTTCATGCCTCTGCTGGTGGTGTTGTTGCTTATGCGGGAAGTGGTCTGGCAGGGTATGGTAACTTGATTATTATTAAACATAATAATGAATATTTAACGGCATACGGACATAATGCCAGAAATTTAGTTAGAGAAGGGCAGAGAGTTAAAGCGGGTCAAGTTATTGCTATAGCTGGGATAATAGATCATAAGTATTGGGGGGTTCATTTTGAAATTAGAAAAGCAGGAACGCCTGTCAATCCGTTGAATTATCTACAAAAAGGTTGATATATAACTTATAATTATAGCAATAATAGAAAAATTACAAGCACGTGATGATTTCAAAACCTGTCTAAACATTATAGGTGACGCAATGAAAGAGGATGATGAGTCAATTAAAGAGCCGGACATTAAGGATGGAGAGTGGACCGAGCCTGATGATAGTTCGCTTTTAATGGATGATGATATCGATTTGGAGATGGAAAAAGCTGAAGGTGTAGAATCAGAAGATCTACCTGATTTTTCCGACGATCTTGCCTTTCCAACGTTTCAACGTGGTAAAAATGCTGCGAAAGTTATGGATGCCACTCAACTGTATCTGAGTGAGATAGGCTTTTCTCCTTTACTTAGTGCGGAAGAAGAAGTGCATTATGCGACACTTGCATTGCAAGGAGATATTGCTGCGCGCAAGAAAATGATTGAATCAAATTTGCGTCTTGTTGTTAAAATTTCTCGTCGCTATCTTAATCGTGGGTTGCCTTTATTGGATTTAATTGAAGAAGGCAATTTGGGCTTAATGAAATCCGTTGAAAAGTTTGATCCCCAACGGGGCTTTAGATTTTCAACTTATGCTACCTGGTGGATTAGGCAAACTATAGAGCGTGCTATTATGAATCAAACGAGAACTATTCGTTTACCGATTCATGTAGTCAAAGAACTTAATGTCTATCTGCGGGCTGCAAGACAGTTAACTCAAAAGCTAGATCATGAGCCTTCTCCAGAAGAAATTGCGGATATGGTCGATAAGCCTCTAGAGGATGTGCAAAAATTGCTAGGACTCAACGATAAGGTGACCTCTGTAGATACTCCTATAGGGTATGATGAAAGTAAGTCATTGTTGGATACTATAGCTGATGAAAATAGTGTTAACCCTGCAGAGTTATTAACTAATGAAAATCTGCGTTTACACATAGAGTCACTTTTAGATAAATTAACCGAGAATCAACAACAGGTCATAGCCAGAAGATTTGGGTTACGAGGCTTTGAAAAAGCGACCTTGGAAGATGTTGGTAAGGAAATTGATTTGACTCGTGAACGAGTCCGACAAATTCAGGTCGAAGCGTTAAAAACTCTAAGAACCTTATTAGAACGTGTAGGGCTAACTCAAGAAGATTTGTTCTGAACACACATAGCCTGGTTGCAAGCAACCAGGCTACCACTACTCTCCATTAAATAAAGTTTTAAACCCTTGCCAGCAATTGATGTAATCTGCTTGAAAATTGGGATTATTTTTTGCTTGCTCGGTGATCTGCCATAACCCTCTTGTTTCAAACATAAACGCTAATGAATCATTAAATTCGGGTTTTAATTCCTTAGTTGAAGCTGCTTCATAAGATGCTAAATCAGGGCCATGAGGTGTCATCTGGTTGTGAATACTTACTCCACCTTTCAAAAAACCATTTTTCTTGGCATCGTATTCGCCATAAATAAGTCCCATTAATTCGTTCATAATATTGCGATGAAAATAGGGCGGTCTAAAAGTATGCTCTGCTACCATCCATCGAGGAGGAAAAATAACAAAGTCCAGATGGGCAACTCCAGGGGTATCACTTTCCGAAGTTAATACAGTAAATATGGATGGATCTGGATGATCATAACTGACGGTATTAATCGTATTAAATAGGCTAAGGTTATAACAATAAGGCGCGTAGTTACCATGCCAAGCTACTACATTTAACGGAGAATGATCACACGAAGCATACCATAAATGATCTTGATGCTTGCAAATTAAGGTAGCGTCTTTTTTACCTTGCTCAAATGCAGCAACAGGATATTGAAAATGACGGGGATTCGCCAAGCCATTGGCTCCTATAACGCCTAATTGAGGAAGTGCCAATGGATTGCCACCATTTTCACACAGATAGCCTTTGGCTTCCGTACTGATAACTTCAACTTTAAATTTTACTCCTCGGGGAATGACGGCTATCATCTTAGGGCATACATTCATACAACCAAATTCGGTATGTAGATTAATTTCGCCTTCATAGGGTACAAATAGCATTTCACCGTCGTTATTAGTGAAATATTTGTCCGTCATTGATTTATTACAATAGTAAAGAAAAGCATTAATTAAATGACTTCCTGCAAGGTGAAAAAGTCCATCAATGAAATCACAGTTTATCTGAAAGCTCGCATCCAAAGGAGACCAACGTAAGGGATTCGGAGACTGTTTATCTGTATAAGGGTTAATGATTGTTTTTTCGTAAGGGTGATAAGCGCCTTGCGCAACAGTAGGAAGAATTCTGTAAAGCCAGCTGCGAAAATTATTATATCGGGAGCGGGTAAAAGCGCTGCCACTTAACTGTTCTGCATATAACCCTAAATTACATTGTTGTGGTGAATTTTGGTTTGATGGGAGCGCTCCTTTAATGGCTTCGCTATGATGATAATTACCAAATCCTTGCAGATACATTCTAAGTCTCCTTGAGAGTTTTTCACCGATCACGCTAGAATAGTCTAAAAAAGCTAAAGATGTCGAGAGCGATTCTCCTTTGTAGTTGGGTTTCCGAAGAAGTCTGCTGATTAGGCGTTCTTTTTAGTCATAGAGCAATGTATAATCTTAGGTAATAATGCAATTTAGAGGTGAAGAATGGCAGGTCATAGTAAGTGGGCTAATATAAAATTTCGCAAAGGCGTACAAGATGCCAAGCGCGGGAAAATATTTACAAAATTAATTCGTGAAATAACTGTTGCTGCACGTATGGGGGGAAGCGATGAGACATCCAATCCTCGCCTGCGAGACGCAATAAAAAAAGCGTTAAATGCTAATATGAAACGTGACACCATAGATAATGCTGTGAAGCGGGGTGTAGGTGGATTGGATGGATCGGAAATGGTTGCCATGCGCTATGAAGGATATGGTCCAGGTGGTATCGCTGTATTGGTTGATTGTCTTTCTGACAATAAAAATCGAACAGTTTCAGAAGTACGTCATGCATTTACAAAGCATGGTGGAAACTTAGGAACAGATGGTTCTGTAGCTTATCTTTTCTCCAATCAGGGTGAGATTTTAATGGGACCGGGACAATCTGAAGAGCAAATAATGGAAGTGGCTATTGAGGCCGGAGCTTCAGATGTTTCTGTTGATGACGGACAAATCGAAGTGATTACACCTGTTGAGTCGTATCATAGCGTTCTTAATGCATTACATGATGCCGGTTTAGAGATAGAACAATCTCACTTAACTATGCGCGCACAAACTATGGTGCCTATTGATGATGAATCAGCTGAATCTTTAATTAAATTAATCGATATGCTGGAAGATCTTGATGATGTACAGGAAGTATATAGTAACGCTCAATTCTCTGAGCAGTTTCTAGAATCTATAAATTAATGACTGTTATTTTAGGGATAGATCCAGGATCCAGGATAACTGGTTACGGTTTAATCAAAGAAACTAATCGTACTATCGAATACATAGATAGTGGGTGCATTCGTACTTCGCCAGAAGGGGAGTTAAGTCATAAATTATTACAAATTTATGACGGCATCTGTCAATTGATGGATCATTACTCTCCCACTGAAGTGGCTATTGAACAGGTATTTATGCATCAAAATCCTAGTTCCGCTCTAAAATTAGGCCATGCTCGAGGCGTCGCAATGGTTGCTGCGGCCTCGCATCGCATCAAGATCAGCGAATATTCCGCTCGAGAAATTAAACAAAGCGTTGTGGGGTATGGAGCGGCAGACAAAGAACAGGTAAGTCATATGGTGGTTCACTTATTGATGCTGAATAGAGCACCACAAAAAGATGCTGCTGATGCATTAGCTATTGCAATTTGTCATAGTCATATGCGTAACGGCTTATCTTCATTAGGAAGTAAGCAAAGATTGAGTCGAAGGAGACGAGCACGATGATTGGTTGGCTAAGTGGGCAGATTGTTGATAAGCATCAACCAGGGAAATTGGTTGTTGATGTTAATGGCGTGGGTTATGACGTCGAAACATCACTCAATACTTTTTTTCAAATAGATAACCAAAATAAAGCAGTTGGATTGCATATTCATACAGTAGTTCGTGAAGATGCTTTATTGCTTTATGGTTTTTTAGAAAAAGAAGAAAGGGCGTTGTTTAGAGCATTGATTAAAGTAAATGGTGTTGGTCCTAAATTGGCTATGACTATTCTCTCCAGTATTTCCCCCAATGAATTTATTCAATGTATTCAACAGGAAAATTCAGCTTTACTTACCAAACTACCTGGTATTGGCAAAAAAACAGCGGAGCGATTAGTTGTTGAAATGCGTGACAGTATGAAGCAGTTTGGATCAGTTTCTTCCGATTTTAATACTAAATCAGCTAGTAAAATACGCAGTCAAGATGAGGCAATTAGTGCTTTAGAGGCCTTGGGTTATAAACCTCAAGAAGCGACAAAAGCAGTAAACAAAATTGATGACGGCATCAAGAGCTGCGAGCAATTAATTCGTGAGGCTTTGCAAATTTTATCTTTACGATAGGTCGTTCACGCAACGACCTAAACCCCAAGCTCAGAAAGGAGGCGTCGATATATCTGTAACTATTTGATTTTAAAAATTTTTCTTTGGAAATGTCGACCCCACAATTGGGGTTGAACGACTTAAGTTGACGCCATTGAGCGTTCATGCAATGACGTCAACCGTCAGGGCGAACAATTATTTATTATTGCCTGTTGCAATGCTACTGTTCATCAGTGTCCGCTCCTTCACCGTCGTGGCTCGGTTTATAATTACGATTCGGATTTTGAATTATGATCCCGATTATAGAACTTCTTATCCAAACCGCGTGCGTCATCAAGCGGGACCTTTGTAATGCTTTTCATCTTGATTTAGTGCATTACAGCTGAGCTTTTACACTGCCGCTCCCTTGGAAAGATGCCTATTTTAAAGTTGAATAATTTATTGTCCAAACTACACATATAATAATCTTCTATAATAGAATTAAATATTATGAACTATCACTGTTCATTAATTATAAGCTTACTACTATTTTGCCTTTACCAATGAGGATAGGCTATGAAAAAAAGTGAATTACGCAAAAAGGCAGAAAATATTTTAGAAAGCATCGCTCTACTTAAAAATGAATACACTCTAAATAATGAAGCTGTTGTTAAGATTGAGAAAGAATTAGAAAAAATAAAAAATTATATGGGAAATTATATTACTTTAATTAGAAAATTACCGGCTGAAGATCCGCCTTTGCTGCCTCCGCAAGTTAGTGCCCCTCTGAATGCTGTTGAAGCAGAGAAAAAAGCAAAAAAAGTCCAAAGAATACTCAACGCACAACAACACTATAAGCTACTTGAATTAGGATTAAATGAGTTTAGCCACGACTTTAATAACCTAAAAAAGCAGGTTTTGATGATCAACACTGCTAGCGCTAGAGCGCCTGAAGTAATTCAACAAGATAGAGAATTTTCTTTAAAACAAAAAACATACCTACAATTGCATGAAAATCTGCAGCAGAATATTGAATTAGCTCCCCTCTCTGTTTCTTCTATTACTGCCTCTGACTCAGAATTGAAGGCCAATTTAAACCTGTTGGAGCGTCATTGTGAGGAGTATGCAACTCTAGTTAAACAAACAAAAAAAAAGATTAATGAGGCCAGTACAGTAGAAGAACAATTAGTTGCTTATCAGTATGGAATAGATCAATTACAAGAATACAGCATTCAATACGCTCAGTATCATCAGAAAGTACAAGATAGAGTTCATGTATTGGAACTTATCGAAAACGATTATAATAAAGCGCTTGTTAATAAAAACGCTTTCATTACCTATGTAAAAGAAATACTTAAGGGTTCTGAATTACAACAATCTCTTAAATCGATAAACGGCAGTGACCCTTCGTTACAAGAACTTATTGAAAAGATAGAAGAACAAGTTACAGAAGCCGAGGATAAAAAATACATCGATATCTATGATCAACTAGATACATTATCTAGATTAAATAATGCGACAAAACAGTGTCAGCGTGATAACGAGACATTAGAATTTTTAATTCAAAAACTTAATGAAAAAATTGTAGCAATTCAGAGACACCATGACCAGTATGAGTCAGAACAAATTGCAGCGATACAAAAAGAATTTGACAACATTTACAACGGCATTAAAAGCAAATTGATTGAAGCCTTCTTGGATTTTGACGAAATTAATTTAATAAAGTCACAATTTGATCAAATTATATTGGAGTCTAATACTACACAGCAAAATTGGCTAACTTTTATTACTGAGAAAGTAAAACGACTAAGAGGCATTATTAGCCAATTGAATAAAGAGCTGCCAGAGCAAGAAAATAAAATTAAGAAAAAGTTACTTTTTGATATTAAATTTATCAAAAAAGGAATAATCTCGCAAAAAAATCAAATAATAGAGAAAATAAGAACAGGTCATTTTAAGTTGAGTTCTTTAGAGCAAGAAGTTTTTGATACTATTCTAAGATATCAAATGGATACTGAAGAAAATGAGGAGAACTCATTAGAACAGTTAAATAATCAACTAAAGAAAATTAAAGAAAGGAAGATAGCGTTTGCTGAAGCATATGACACTCTTCAAGGGATAGTAGTAATTCACAGTGTAGTAAAAAATCTTTTTCGACAAGATAAGACGCTAACTATAGACACGTTCATTAAAGCAACGAACAATTCAATTTATGGAGGGAAATTGTTAGTCATATTAGCACAATACATTAATAAAGAGCAGTTAGTAAAAATCATTGAAAAAAACTTCGATCGCTTTAGTGATAAAGGCATAGTTGCTATTAACGAGTTTATTAACTTAATTAATGTCAGTTCGACATAAAAGACATGGAGTCACCTTGTAAGCGAGTATTTACCGATGTAATTTTTACTTAATTTGGGGCTCTCTTCACAGGAAGGAATACTCTAACTATGAGACCTGTGCCAATTTTGGGTGAGTCGAGAGTTACACGACCACCATGTAATTCACAAATTTGTTGCACTATAGCAAGTCCTAGTCCAGATCCTGGGCTTTTATTGCCAAGCACTCTAAAGAATCGCTCAAACACACGAGCTTGTAACTCAGGTGGAATTCCTGGGCCATTATCGCTAACCTCAAGCATAACTTCCTCATTTTGTCGAGTAAGACGAACAATAACGCGTCCATTTTCCATGCAATAACGAATAGCATTATCAACTAAGTTACGAATTAAAATGCTTAATGCTGTTGGATTACCTTTAATTTTCGGTGTGTTTTCGTCATTTTCAAATTCAAGTTCGATTTGCTTTTCCACTGCTGAAGGAGCAAGCATAGCAAGAGTTTCTCGTGTTAATTTGCTTAAATTGACTTCATCCTCTTCATTGATGCTGGATGCTTCTGGAACCAGCTTACTCATAGTTAATAATTGTTGTACCACATGAGTACTACGATTGACACTGGCAATTAGTTTTTGCAAAGCCTGATTTTTCTCTTCAATATCATTGGAATATAACGCTACCTGTGCTTGAGTTTTGAGCGCAGCAAGCGGAGTACGGAGTTCATGCGCTGCATCAGCCGCAAAACGTTTTTCGCGTTCAAAACCTTCCTTCAGTCTATAAAATAGTTTATTTAGCTCATCGATAACAGGCTTAATTTCTTCGGGTACTTCCTGTAAGTCTACAGGCTCAAGATGGCTAGGAGCTCTGTTAGCCACCTCCTGAGCCACTTTATCCAAACTGTCTAAGCCTCGGCCAATAATGATCCATATTAAAAGACCTGATAGGGGGAAAGTCAGAAGCATGATGTATAAGTCATCCTGAGCAATACGATGACCTAATTCATTACGGGTATCATAACGTTCTGCCAAGACAGTACGAATACCTGCTTTTTCGTTATAAGTAGTAAATACGCGCCAATTTTGATCTGAAATTTTTTTATCACTAAAGCCATCTACCTCCGCGGTTAAAGGAATTTTAGGTGCAGTAGATGAGTGTAATAACAATTTTCCTCCATTTGTCCATACCTGAAAATTAAATTTATCTAGATAATTTTCTGGAGGTTCATCATTTAAAAATCTTTTTTGATAATAAGCATCAATTTTTTGTGGAATAGTTTCTAGAGCATCCTGAATTTTTGTAAGTGGTCTTTGATGTAGATCGTCACCTAATAGTGCTTGATAGGATAAGGCAGAAATAGCCATTAGGGTATCAAGATGATCTTGAATGTCTTTCTGATCCAGGTAATAGTTACCTATTGCAGTTAGTGTCGTTGTAATTGTTATCGCTAGTAATAGGTTAAGTAATAAAAATTTTCTTATAGACGACTTCACGATACATTTACACCATCATTCTTTTCTGCCATATAGCCAACGCCTCTGATGGTACGGATAAAATTCGCATTGAGTTTTTTGCGTAAATTATGAATATGTACTTCCAGAGCGTTACTATCGACATCCTCTTCCCAGCCATAGATACTTTGCATAAGTTGTTCACGTGATAATACTTGACCACTGTTCTCAAGTAATTTTTGTAACAGAGCAAACTCTCTACGTGGAACATTTACTAGCACATCATCAACAAGCACTGAATGAGCTGCTGGATCGAGAGTGATATTTTTGTATTGGAGAACAGAATCTGCACGACCTTGAGAGCGTCTAACTAAGGCTCTGATACGCGCACTTAATTCATTTAAGTCAAAAGGTTTAATAAGATAATCGTCTGCGCCACTATCCAAACCCTTAACTCTATCTTCTATCGATTCTCTAGCAGTTAAAATTATTACAGGAGTGGCATTTCCTTCCTGACGGATATGTTGTAACAGAACTAATCCTGATAATTTGGGCAAACCTAAATCTAAGATAATTAATTCAAATGATTCAGATTTTAAGGCAGCTCGAGCTGCTTCACCATCTTTTAGCCAGTCAACAATATAACCAAATTGGGTTAGTCCTGTTTTGACAGCATCACCGAGTAGTTCATCGTCTTCAACAAGTAATAATCTCATCGTGGCTCCCGCTTATTAGGCTTTCTCTTATACTTGATTACACGGAATATTGTTCAGTTGATACGCTAATCAATTCTTCATGATTTGAGTGTACCTTATGACTCCGCACTTAATAAGTTTTTAAAAGAAGTCTATAGTACCATCATTATTCAATGATGATACTTTTATTGCTGTTTTTCCAGCTCTTTTTCTTCCATATGTTTTGTTAAGTAAAAAGCCTGTATTAAAACAAAAAGTAAAGTAAAACCAACACCACCAAATAGTTTAAAATTAACCCAAGCATCTGTATTGTAATGATAAGCTACATAAAGATTTAGTGCCCCCATTACTATAAAGAAAATAGACCAAGCAGTATTAAGCCGGTACCATATTTTAGAGGCTAAACTCACGTTGGCTTCCATCATTTTTTGAATCAGTGGTTTGCTTCCTATAAAACTAGAGCTTAAAAACACTAGTGCTGATAGCCAATAAATTCCGGTCGGTTTCCATTTTATAAACCATGGGTTATGGAAAAAGAGAGTTGCTCCTCCTAGAACCATGATGATAATGAGGCTAATCACATGCATTTTTTCATAACGTTGAAACTTTAATCGATAGAATATTACTTGGCTTAATGATGCAATCATCGCAATTGCTGTGGCAGTGTAAATCCCGTAGATTTTAAAAATTATAAAAAACAAAAGAATAGGAAAAAAATCAAACAGTAATTTCATATTATTTAATTCATTAAGAAGTTATACTCAGTATAACACAATTTTTTGCACACACCTCCTTGCTTCATAAAGTAATAATAAAATAAATCATAGTATTGAGGTTTAAATTCTGTTATCCCACTAATATTTTTTGTCCTAGGAGCAGTGGTTTATTCTGACTCAGTCCTGGATTTAAGCGAAGAATTGTTTCAACTTGCGTCTGATACCGTCGAGCTATAGTGTCCAGGCTGTCTCCGCGCTGAATGGTGTACTGAATCGGTTGCTTTACCTTTCTCCATATAATGAGTTGCTGTCCAGGCCGTAGCGATTTAGCATTAGGTAGGTTATTCCAACTCAGTATAGCTTTTGCTGACACACCATAAAGGCGCTGAATTTTTTCGAATGAATCATTACTTTGAATAATATGAACGATTCGCCTATTAGTTGGAGCTACTAACGGGCGTATGGTCGGTAAAAGAGGGGAGCTTTCCTTTTTAACTACGACAATAGCATTTTTACTGCTTGGTATTAGTATGGATTGATTCGGTTTGACAGTATCTGTCTTTAACTGATTCAGCTGTTTAATTAAACTGACGGTAGTATGATATCGAGTAGCAATATTATCTAAGCTCTCTCCAGGTCTGACTTGATGTTTGGCCCAGCTTACCCGTTTTTCTTCTGGAACATTAGCGAGATTAATCGTAAAGCGCCCCACTTTTTCAGTAGGTATCAGAAGCCGGAATGGCTCATAGGGGGCTGTAGCCCAGCGATTAAATCCAGGATTCAATTGAATTAACTCTTTATAGCTTATCCCCGCCAATTTAGCTGCATGGCTTAAATCAATCTGACTGCCAATATTTACTTCTGTAAAGTAGGGGATATAGGGGATATTAGGTAATGATACCTTATAAAGATGAGGATTATTTATAATCTCAGATAGAGCTAGTAAACGTGGAACGTAAATTTTAGTCTCATTAGGAAGAGGAAGCCTCCAGAAGTCAGTTGATCCTCTATTGACTGACTTAATAGCCCGAGAAACAGTTCCTTCACCTGCATCGTAGGCGGCTATAGCGAATATCCAATTTCCATTAAAAAACTTATTAAGATGAAGCAAATAATTCAATGCCGCATCAGTTGAGTGATTGATACTACGTCTTCCATCAAACCACCAATCCTGTTTTAGACCAAAAGCATTACCAGTGCCAGGCATGATCTGCCATAAGCCTGCCGCACCTACTCTAGAATAGGCAAACGGGTTAAAGGCGCTTTCTATCATAGGTAAAAGAGCGAGTTCACCGGGTAACCTGCGCTTTTTCATTTCAGAAACAATGTGATAAATATAAGGTTCTGCTTGGCGACATACTTTTTGTATATAGCCGGGATGCGCAGCTAACCAACGAATTTGTTCTTGGACTTCGGCACGCGATAGTTCATGGTTCAAAGTAAATTCACTGCGTATTACATCCCATACATTAGGGGCATTACTTGCTGTTGCACTATTAGAAATTCCAAGAAAGCCTAAAAGGCATGATAAAACAAAGCTTATTAGGTATAACTTAAATTTCAATGGTATTACCACAGCAGAGAATTGACCATCCAGTGTACTAAAATTTAATAAACTAATAAACCCTGACCGTAGCGTAATCAAGGTTTATCTGAAGTTATTCTTTTCAGACCTAAGTATTGCAAATACGTCTTTGGGTGAGGAAGAAAGAGCCCCATGATTCAAAGCATAATTTATTACTGTACTCACTTCAGTACGTAAAAAAGGATTTATTGATAACTCTAAAGCCAAAGTAGATGGCAATGAACAGTTAGAAGGAGTCTTTTTTAGTCGTTGTAGATAATTATTAATATCTGAGTTTTGTGGCTCAACTGTTTGTGCGAATCTCAAATTTTGCTGTGTGTATTCATGGGCACAGAACACCTTGGTATCGGCCGGAAGTTGTTTAAATAACAGCATAGATTGATACAATTCATCCATAGTTCCGTCAAATACACGTCCACATCCCGCTGAAAATAGAGTGTCTCCGCAAAAGAGCCATTTTTGTTCGGATTCATAATAACTGATGTGTGTAGAGGTGTGTCCAGGGTTGAATAGAATAGTATACGTGTATTTACCTACTTGGATGACGTCATTAGTTACGACATGATTAGTTATATAAGGAATTCTATCGTCAAAAGAGCCATAAACAACACAATTAGGATAGGCTTTAATTAAGTGTCCCACACCTCCAATGTGATCATTATGATGGTGGGTTAATAAAATCGAACGTAACTGCAAATGATGTCCTTTTGCAAACTCCAATACGGGCTCTGCCTCTCCTGGATCGACACAGTCAAATAAACCCCTCTTGTCATCAATAATTGCCCAGATATAGTTATCTAAAAAAGCAGGTATTGGATAAACAGTCATTTTTTATTTCTCAGATCCTAAATATGTTTCTACTATATAAGAAGAAATACCAGGATTAAAGTAGGTTCTCAGTGTATCTAGTACAATTTTAATATCTGAGGCGAAAGTATAGGGTGGGTTAATAATCCATAAACCACATCCGGTCATGCCTTCTTTGGGTGCTAGAGTTAAATTAAATTCAACTCTTAGCGCATTTTTAGCCTTTATGTCGTTCATGCCTCGAATTAATTGTTCTTTTAATTTTTTGTTAACTATTGGATACCAAAGGCAGTAAACACCGGTAGTAAATTGAGTAAATGCACGTTTTATAGCGAGTGGAATTTGTTTGTACTCTTCTTTTATTTCAAAAGAAGGATCAATAAAAATTAATCCTCTCTTTTCTGGCGGCGGCAATAAGGCATTGAGTGCTACCATAC
>DAIAOV010000052.1 GCA_027437055.1 Legionella sp.
AGTCAAAAGACCGAACGAGCATAGCATCCTCTTCAAAGTTACCATTAATTGATGAATCCCGTAATCCGCTTCGCTCCTTACAGGCTTGCTTCATTATTTGAGGTGCGATGCTTATTGAGCGGAAATATCATAAAAAGAACTTATTGTTAAAACATTAAATAACATGGTATTATTTGAGTCATTTTCTGTTGTAGATAGAACCAAGAGTTATCAAAATGAATACTGCCAAATTTTTCGGAGAACAACCAATCATTAGAAAAATGTTTACCTTAGGTGGACTGTGTAGTTTTTATCAATTTACGTACCATGATGTTAGAATTGTTTTGTTAGGCGAAATTCATGACTCAATGGATAGAGAATTAGCTGAAGAATACATTAAAGTTTTAAATGAATTCATAAACAATTGCGAAAACGTGAAGATTTTTCTAGAAAGCATTGAAGATGATGAAAAAAATAACTCAGAACAATTGAGCTTTATAGATAGTATTCTATTACTTAGTTCTCCCAATTTGGCAGTGAGACACGCAGATAAACGTCATTATAATGAAGCGCTTACAGATTTGTTTCTTTATTTTAAAACCTTATCAGAACTCCCTCCCTCTAAAACGCCTTATTTTGATAATCCCAAATTTACAGGCTTTCTCCAGGAATTGGCTGAAGATTATAATAAAAAGTTTAGTTTTTCCGATTTATTGAATTTATTAAATTTAGAAATAGAGTCTTTAATTCAATTAGAAAAAAAAATGACACCTATTAATTTACACTTAAGTGAGTATATACAATCCTGTATCAAAAACCTCGCTAAAGCACTCTCTATGGCAAAAAGCTTGGAAAAAGAAAATTGCTTTTACGGTAAAGATGGAGAAAAAAAAGAATCAGATTCAATTTTAAATATTTGTATTGAACGAATGGAGCAGGCGAAATCTTTTGAAATAATAATTGCATGGTTGGAAATTTATTACTTGTATGAAATTTATCATTTTGATGCGACATTAATTATGGACTTATGGCAAACACTTCATCAAGAAAAAGATAATAATGCGACGTTTATTATTGTTAGTGGAGATACTCATACAGAGCATTTAGCTAATCTATTAAAATTGATTGCTATACCAGGTAGTCAAATGACATCAGAGCAACAAGAGAGCCGAATATCACCAGTTACTCTGGACGAATTATTAATACCCCTGGCCAATCGCCCTAGGACATATCTATCATAATTTTCAAATAAAATAGAGTCCAACAGTAAATACGAGAGATAAAATAATCCAAAAATCGATAACTGACAGTCTGTTAAAGCACTTTTTGTAACAAGGTCTATTTCCCTGTCTGGTTTTTTGGTATTAAACCTTAGAGTTGGTGATATATTCGATTTCTTGATCACATCTTAGTTCTTTCGTAAGGAGGTTTCCTTCATAACCGGTGGGGATTTTTGAGTCCCTCTCATTTTCGCGATGGCAAACCAACTTATAACCATAATAAGTAATAAGCCTATAGATACTAAAGGTCTGATGGTAAACCACGCAATAGCTGTTGCTATAAGCCAGACGCTAACTCCACATAAAAAAGCGATTAATCCTGTGCCAAAGCCTACAATCGAGCCTAAAAATGGCAATACATCAGCTAAAACAACTAATGGATTCAGGATTAAGGAAAATCCTATAATAAGCATCGCTAAGGCAACTGCTCGTAAAAGCCAAGTGATGAGTTTATTCTGTGATTTTGCTTCGTCAATCATTTGATCTGAGGAGTGCTGTCCTGTGGATAATAACATGATGTCTTCACCGGCGGGAGCATGATACGGTTGGAGCGTATTTCCTGTTTGTTGGGCGATAATGCTGACAACTTGCGGATAAACCGCGGTAACGGTAATACGAATATCACCTGTTACAGGAGTTTGCGAACTTTGTCCTAAGTATAATTCATTTTCACTTAAGTGAATTGGTTTATTGAGTTGTGCTTTGAGGGCATCTTGATTCACTTGAGCTAAACTCACTGGTTGGCTCATATTGATTTGCCTTATGAGGTCGCTAGGGAGTATAAAGTCGCCTACAGTCACTTTGTTCGCATACTGTAATTGGGATTGAATGGGCATTGTGCTTGGATTTTGGTGCCCATCTTGGTCGTGAAATTGTGAACTGTTGATAAGGTGATCAGACCAGATTTTATTATACGTATAGGTTCTGATCTGTTTTTCTGAGCCGCCTATTTGTTTCTCGGTTTTAGTCTCAATTTTTTCCTGCCATTGATACATTTCCACTTTCCGATGAAGGTTAATCGCGGTTACTGTTATTCCTAAAAGTGAATCAACTAATTTATCATTAGTTGTTGCTAAGCTACTAAAATAAACTACTTTTAGGTTGTTTTGATTGTTAATTGGCGTGCTGGAGATAGAGGTTACCGCTTTTCTGGTTTGTTCTAGTGATTGTGCTGTATGCAAACTGTGTCCTTCATTCCAGAAGATAAGTACAATAGCAGCAATAATTAATGCGATCCCTATAAGAATACCAATAAGCGCGTCTTTTAAACGAGTGAACCATGAAGTTGTTGTTATTTCTTCGCTCATGATAGATTACCCCATTAATTATAAGTGTCCGGCCAGATTGGAGTCAAACCTTCGATAGAAAGAATAAGTTGCGAAATTAAGCATTTCCTTATCGCCCTCACTGTCGCCATAAGCATAGATAATCGTGTTAATATTAGGTAAGATCTGTTTAATCCTATTTACTTTTTCCGGACCATAACAGGATTTGCCTTTCAGCTTCCCAGTTAGTTTTCCTTGTGAATCGTAAGCAATTTCCGTACAAAGCACTTCAGTAAAACCATGAAGTTCTCCCCATGTTTTAATGTATAGATCATAAGCCGCTGTGGCTAAAATACAGGGGTGATCATTGTCTTGATGTTCTTTGAGCTTTAGCATGGCTTCAGCTCTAACATAAGAGGGTAATTTATTTAATGCAAAATCTCGTCCAATTCTTTGTAAATGTTCTTTAGATTTTCCTTTGAAAAAGAAATGACATAAGCAGCGGTTTAATTGGTCTACAGAAATTATTTTAGTCATATACAGAAGCAGTAGAGGAAATAGAATAGGCATTATCCAATAAAAGCGAACAGGATTTGCATAATGAAGAAAGAAGAGGGTCGTATTTTTAGAGGTTAGTGTTCCATCAAAGTCAAAAATTGCTACAGCTCTTTTTTCTTTGGCAATCATAGAATATCCATTTTCAGAGAAATTTCTGATTCAATTATGGACAATAAGATCGAAGAAAGCCAATTTTATGAAGAAAAACTTGCTCCTATATACGGCATTCTCCTTATATATTTCGCTGTTGGTTATCGTAAGCTCCTATCATAGTATGGCATCAAGAAATCGTGATAGCAGGGGAGGACACAGGAAGAATATTATTATTCTTATTCATTTGTTGTGTGAAAATAAGCATATTTCTGCGACCGTTAGTATGCCATTCGTCTACTAGAGACTTTTTCACCTCGTTATTTTCTTGCTCTGGTGTCTCAGGGGCTATAATTACTTCTTCTTGCGACACATTTTCTTTTGCTGCAAATAATCCAAAGCGATTAGTCAGCTCCGTTATTTGGGGTTTAGTATTTACTGCCGTTAACAAGCCATTGTAAAGCGCTTTCTTAGGGGAGGTGTAAAGAAACAATGCTTCGAGTAACGCAATAAGACACTGTTTTAAATAAGCAAAACTAAAGTAATCTACTTGTTTATAAGCCAATATTATTCGCTCGAAATTAGGATTTCTAATCACCGTAAAGCTTATTTGTTCCAGACGCTCCTGAATGGTTAATTTTTCATTTTCGGCTATATCAATGAGTCTATTTACGTATTCGGACTTTCTTTCTAACGTATGTTCATTTTCATAAATGGAATCATTTGTGTTAGAAAGACTAAAATAATTTTTAAATTGAGCTAAAGCAACTCTGACTGTATCTAGATGATAATGTGGTGCGAAGTGATCTTTTTCAAATAGTCCAATTTTTGTCTTCAGTAGCGTTCTGACGGAAAGATTAATATCTTCAGCGTTTTTTGCTTGATGGATAATTTCTTGAGCGAATGCAAATAGATAGTTTCTTAGCTCTCTACTATATTCTTTATCCGTATATTGTAATCCAATATGACGATTGCAGAGTACCTCTAACTGTTTGTTAAAAGATTCTATAGTATATTCTAGAACAAATTCCTCATCCTCTTTTGCTTGTGTGCGTTGTAACTCAGTAAGATAGGCTAGTTTTTCCTTGGCAGAATTGAGCTGCATTTGATAAGTTGCTTTGACACCTAAATAGTAATTATGGCTAGCAGTAAGCAATTCATGTATTTGATTTAATTTGGGTTCATATTGTTCTGTTGCTGAGTTGAAGAATTCATCTAACTTATAGTTATCAGGATTTTTACTTGGTTGTAGGTCTAGTTTTTTTTGTAGCTTGACCAACTTGGGTAGAGCCCTCTTATAAGCTTGCGCTAATTGGATTCGAGTTTCTTTTGGGAGCTCATTCGTGGTAAGCGTATTGGTATATTCTTTTACAAGCGTATAAAGATGTTCAACATGTTTGTAGTTGCTATCCAATTTCTCTATGTATTTTGTTGCACTCTCAATCTTCTTATCAGTTAATTCAATTCTTTTAATGATAGGAGCTTTATCACAGATCAGAGAGATATGTTTTTGGGAGTGTAAACCTAGTGGATGTAATAGTCCTTTATAATATTCATCGGTAACTTTCTTTAAAGTATCAGACAAAATTCCAGGTCTTAATCCCAATTTATCTTCCCATAAGTCGGCTTCTACGAGCATTGGGGTAATAAACTCGGATCGTAACTTATCTAAGTTATCTATCATGGTATCGTGAGAGGTACTAATAAATTCGTTGAGCTTGTTAATGAGATCTCTATATAAACGATACATATTGGGTGATTGTAAAAACAATTTAAAATAAGAATCGGCACTGTCAATTATTTGCTCAATCCTTATGGTGGAGTTTTTTGCGTCTATATGTAATTGTGTTAGTTCGTCTATAGTGAGGTAGTTGCTGTTGTTTAATGCTCTTAGATGCTTGGGAATGACAAAAAAGGTATTAACAGTATACCAAAGACCATTGTATTGGACTTTTCCATCATTTGTGGGAACTTCATCTGGCCTTACTTGGTATGCATCGCTGTGTTCTTGGATGGTGGCAAATATAGTTTGTGCTTTATCAAGTAGTTGACGACCTATCAGTGCAAAATGCGGATCACGAGCAAGAGCTTGTGTTATCTTGATTATATTGTAAATATGACTATAGGCTTGTATTAAGTGATAGACGTAGGTACTTTCATATTGACGATTTGTTAATTTCTCTAGTTCAAGAATAATACCTTCTAGATGAAAAAGAGAATTAAACAGTCTTTTTATTGCCAGAACTTGCTTACTTTGTGCAAGAGTTTGGTTCTCGTCTTGTAACTCCGGAAAAGGGATGCCTTCATGTTGAGGAGTTAGTGCATTCTTCATGGACTGATTCAACACAAAAGTGACTTGAAATATTTCATTTTTGAACTCACGAATAAACTTTGAATACCTAGTATGGGAGATTACGTGATGAGCTCTATTTTCCGAATTAATTTCATGAACTAGTATTGAGGCTTCATTTTCGTTTTCATATTTTTCTTTTGCCCATTTTAAATAAGATAGGCTTTGCTTATTCCAATGCAAATCAACTTGGGTAAAATAAGTCTGAAAATGTTCATGCATTTTTGCAAAAATATTACCAATAGGTGCTTTGGGTATTTTTTCTTTATTGGATAAGGCATGAACCAATATGCTATCAAAGCGCAATGCAGACACCCTAAACGTTTTAGGCATACCATCGATAAAGTAGGGCTGGAAGAGATTATATAAGTTACGACATTTGGTTCTTATCTCGTCGCTAAGTTTATCAAGAAAGAGAACATCACCTTTGGTTGCTGCATGTGAGTTCAACAAGGTAATAAATTCAAGATAGGCATTTTTTGCAACCATAAATTTATTATGCTTATTCCTATACCACTGACATAAATTAAGGGCCTGATCGGCAGTTAGTTTTTCTGGATTAATTAATAAATTATGTTCTACATCTTGCCTAAATATTAATTCGGAGGGGAGGGCTTCTGGCAAATTAAGCGCTGTTGATTCATCAACGGCATAAACATTAGTTTTTTCACTATAAGGGAAAAGCACTAAATTAGTTTGCTTTTGTACTGCTTCGATCAAATCTGTATTTAAATCGATGTGAAAATTTTGGGTTGCTATTTTTTTTGAGATTAAACGTTGTAGTTCATTTTTTTTACCCAAAACAAAGCTGGCATGATCTGCAGGAAGTATGCCTTTTGCCCAACGCCACGGTCTGGATAAAAAGGAAGACCAACTTTCTCCGCCTAAAAGACTTTTAGTAATCACCTCATTCAAATCAAGATCAATTTGCATCATAAAAGGTTTGAGCAGCTTATAATGCTTAATGAGTTGAGTCTTGATATCCTGGGGTAACTGATGCAGTGGAAGATTGCTGTATTGGGGATCATCAAGTATTAGATAAAAAGCGCTAATGGCCTCTTGTGCTCTTCTAATTTTAAATAAAGATTTATTCGCAGCATCAATGCGCCTATATGTCCGTTCTAATCTTAGAGCAAGAAAGCGTGAATCTTCTATGCTAAGTAATTCTTCTCCTTTAGCCTGAAAATCAACAAGACTGGAGGCATAGTAAATTAATGAATCATAAAGCGGTTTGACCTTCTCCATTAATGGAATAGACAATGTGCCTGGTTTTAGCATCGCATTGTCTTCAATTTTATCAACAAGACCAAATAAGGTTGGTAAGGCAATATATTTTAGTTGTGCCAGATAATTGCGAATAAGATCTTGAGACGAATCACTCACATGCCCCACTTGCTTTAAGGTGGTCATGGATAAAGTAATAATATGGCTAATAATATGAATATAATTTAAAAATTTAAATGAGAGAAATAAACCATTGCCCTTTAAATTTTCTAAATCGTTCAATAAAGAAAAAGCTGCATTTTGTAATTCTTCTATTTGTTCTTTATTAAGATTGGGTTCTTTTTCAATAAGTTGTGATGACAGCCGCGAGATATATTGATTGAGTTTATCTATATATCCGGGTAATTCCGCACCAAACTGGGTTAGAAGACTATAATTTAAATCACCACTGTTGGGCTGCATTTGTTCTATAGCAATCCCAGTAAATTCCCCTATTTTATAACTTAAGGGGAAGTCTTTTAATTGCTCCGCTATTTCTTTCGTTTTAACTGAATGTTCTTTAGCAACAACTTGAATTCGAGTGATATAAGGAAGAATAAGTGCAAATTCATCACTAAATAGGTCTCTTATATCAACATCTAAGTGAGTTATTAAATAACTTGCTTGATATGCTTGATGAATGGTTTTCCTATAGAGGAATGCTATATCGCCAATACTACGATTTAACTTCGTTATTTCGGTTTTTATATCAACATTTTCTAAATCCAAAAATGTTAAGCGAGCATGATAAAGCGCATTGAGTATTTTTTTGATTTGGGAAATGTTATCAGGTTCGCTACTAAAATCAGAAAAGGGAACCCCATCCGTATTAGTCTCCTTGAAATAAGTAGCCATTCGTGAGTTAAATTTGGGGCTCTTCAAGGTTTCAATAATTTTTGAGCTAATTTTTTCAATTAGCTTGGAAATCTGATATTCCTTAAATGATTCTATTAGATCTATATATTCTGAAATCATTAAATTGCCAAAAATCTGAAGTGTCGATTAGTCTATTTGAAGAGTATTAAGTTACTATGAATAAATCAATTTTAATAAGCTATCTGCAAAAATTTTTTTTAAGTTGACTATTTTTTCATTATCTAAAGTAATTGCCTGATTGGATTCTAGTTCAATACCTATGTATTCGGAGGCAGTATATCGTTTGCGCATCATGCTAGTAAAGCCATCACTGATACCTTTATAAGGATAATTCATTCTGATCCTATATTCAGGGGCTAATTTTTTTAGCTCTTTCTTCCATTGGCTGGCTAATATTTTTTCTGAGGCTCTTTGTGGATCATAAAGTAATCCTATATCCGCATTACGCATGACACCGTCAAAGACAGGTGTAAAACTATGGATGGATAAATGCAATACTTGTGAACCATTCTCAATATGTTGCTTTATTTTGGCAATGGTCTGATGACGAAAAGGCCAATAATAATTATCCATTATATGTTGTTTTTCTTCTGCGGATAGATTTTTGGTTACCTCAGAGAAGCACTGTGGATGATTTACATTTCTATTACAATCAATAAGCAATCTTGTACTAGTTGCTTGAATAAAATCGCTAGGAATCTGTTTAGTCAGATATCGTGCTATGTCTAATGCTCCGAAGTCTATTCCTCTATGACTCGCTAAAAGGGGTTTAAATGGGGCAAATAAAGGGAGATACTGTTCTGGGACAGCATCAACCGCATGTTCACAACTAATAACTAAAGCAAGATTGTTCATTATGGTGTAAATTGTTGATTAGAGACAAGGCAGTGTGCTAGTTGACGGTATACTTTTTGTAGTAATGCTTTATTGGTATTATTACTAATTGCACGCAAAATACGCTCACTTAGGTTTCCTTGTCTTAAAATGAGCTCAAGGGCCACTTGCTGTTTATGTTCTAATTGAGGACTTATTTTCTCAATAAGTTGCGACCAAACCTCTCTAAGGGTGGCTTCACGACGCGGTAATTGCCATTGATTCATTAACTCAGGATCATCTATTTTTACTGTTAATCCTTTTTCTAAACTTTGATCAAATATCTGTTTTAAGCGTTTAGTCTCGCAGGGATTATCAAGATAATAATTAGAAGTAGTTTGCCAATGTTTTAAAATGGCACGTATGGCCATAGCTATCGCAATATCTGCTTCCACACATTCTTGACTATCCAGTATACGAATTTCTATAGCCTTATGGTCAAATTTAGGGATAGCTGCTCGCGAATTTAACCATTGATGTTGTAATATCCCTTCAGGGTCAAAGGAGCTAATGTCTTGATACATCGGAATAAGAATTTTCTGTTGGTATTCTTCTTCTGTAGTAATAAATTCTGGAATAATGTCCCCACTAATAGATGGGATACGTTGTTGATTTCTACTGTAAAAATAGAGTCGGGAATCTAATAAGCCGGTAATTTTTCCATCAAGTAAGGGGGAGCTTGCCGCGATCGCCGGTAATAACGGCAGAATAAGGCGGATGACATTATGTAACTGGCAGAATTCTTGCTGGTTGGCATAGGGCAAATTGATGTGCATGCTCTGCAAGTTGGCCCAGCCATGTCCTTGGCAATCAAATATAGCATCAAATTGTTTGTAGATAGCATGGCTACCATGGGGCCAGCGTACCGTTTCTGTATGAGGATTCATCCAGGGATGAGCACCAGAAGGTAGAAGCAATAAATTATGCTCCTGAAGTAAGGGTTGTAGTTTAATGATGGTGTTGTGAAAGTGTTCGTGAATTGGAGCTGTTGGCGGCTTAGGACCATTGTTTTTTAACTCCAACACATGCATCACAAGTTCATTGCTAATAGCAATATCATCTAACTTAACTTCATTAACTAGTTCACCGGCCAAAGCACTTAAAATAACATCACTTTTAGGACATACATTTAAGCTCTCTTTATCGACCAACATATATTCTATTTCTATACCCAACACGGAAAAAATGGGGAAATTAGACATAACCATGCTTCCTGCGAATTCGTTGTAAAAAGACATTCATAATTTGAAAATATAAATTTTCACCTAAAATTTCATCTTCAAGGCCATTATCTATATTAGGGTTATCATTAATTTCAATAACATAGTGTTTGTCACCGTAACTTTTGATATCTACACCATATAAACCATCACCAATTAAACGAGTACTTTTCAATGCGATCTTTAGAATTGCTTCAGGAACAGCATGAATAGGTAAAGTTTCGTGTGCTCCTTCCTTGTTTTCTGGGGCGCCATGCCAGTCATAAATTTGCCAATGTCCTTTGGCCATGAAATAACGACAGGCAAAAAGAGGTTTATTATCGAGAATACCAATACGCCAATCGAATTCGGTGGGGATAAAGGGTTGAATAACTACTAAATCTGAGGTTTTAAAAAATTGACTTAGAGATTTTTGTAGCGATTTCTCATCTTCAATTTTTACAACGCCATGAGAGAATGCGCTATCTGGTTTTTTCAAAACACAAGGAAATTTTATTTTTGGTAATTGTTCATCGTATTTACTGATAAATAGGGTTTCTGGCGTCATAATTTGATGACTACTTAGCAACTCGGCAAGATACACTTTATTAGAACATTTAATAATGGATTGAGGGTCATCAATGACCACCAAATTTTCCTGGGCCGCACGACGTGATAATCGATAGGTATGATGATTCACTGAGGTTGTTGCTCTGATGAATAAGGCATCATATTCTGCTATGGCTTTACTTTCATTTTTATCAATAATGTCGACGTTTAATCCCATCTCTTCGCCGCAAGCAACGAAGAAGTCTAGGGCTTTTTTATTCGATGGAGCATTAGATTCTGTTGGGTCAACTAGAATGGCTAAATCATGAAAACGTTGTTTTTTACGCCATTGGTGGACTCTTTTTTTCGACAAATAATTTTCAGCTGCCTGACGCATAAACTCTAAGTGATGCTCTGGAACATCGGAGAGTGATAAGGGCATTAATGATTTAATACGCCACTGTTTTTTCTTTTCTAATGTAAAGCGAATTAATGGCAAGGGAAATAAACCATGGAGTTGTTTGGCTAATGTCGCATAGCGTTTAGCCATGTTTTGGCCAAAGTATAAACTTAACATAAATTCATTGCCTTTGATATCATGCAAGCTATGTTGAATTTCTTCATGAGTATCTTGGGATATCAGTTTAGACAAGCTGACATTTAATACATCCTGGATACCGTGTACTGAAGGTAGCGCTTTATGATCGCGCGCCTGGGCTAACAGCGAGACATAATAACCGATGGTTTGGTAATCATAGGATTGGCAGAGATTAATCACTCTATAGGATTTACTTTGGTGATATTCATCGGCACTTAAATAGTCTAAGGCATGTACTATAGGGGCGAGTTCGCTTAAAAAAGACCAACTCTTAATATTGTCAGTGACTATAACTGTTTGCATTTAGCTCTCTTTGGGTTCGATAATGAGTAAATTTGCATCATAAGTCAGTACACCAAGCATAATAGAGTTTATCAAGCGATTGATACTTACTTTATAATAATTATTATGTGATAGTGGATTTTGAGCGTGGGGATCCGCAATAACGACGAGTCGCTTTTTTTGATCATAACCACAAAGCACGACAAAATGTCCACATGGTGTACCACGAATATCATCGTAAACTGATTTACCTTCTGGAGTAAAGTATTCACGTGAACTGCGATAGAGGTAGGTGGCACTTAAGGCCGTTAAAATGGGAATTCTTTGTTTAAAATATTTTTTTAATAAATCCACTTTCAAGGAGTTCATACAGATTTCTCCGCCTAATTTTAAATAATCCAAATAAGCGGTCGTTTCTTTGACAATATCAGAGCTATTTTTATACTCCATTTGAATGGTAAGTTTATCTGTTAAAAATTGATTGTCAGCCTCACCATGAAGAAACCAGGTTGGATCGAAGATGTTTAAGTTATAACTGTAAATACGAGTTTTAAAACCATGTTGTAACGCGTGTTTCCCTAGCATCGGTGCTAGTGTGCCACCAGATAACGATCTATCAATTCCACGAATGATGTCATCTAAGCATAAATCTAAGCCGTAAAACTTATAAATAGCATGGAGGCTAGTCGGACCGCAGCTTTCATCATCAGGTTGGGTTTGAATTTTTAGATTTATCATGTCGTTTAACCTCTCGATGGTGAATATCTCCATTCACCATGCTTTTAACTTAGACTTGCTCTAATGCTTTGTCAAATTAGCAAAATGATAGGGGTGGTTAATGCCGTTAACTTATTTTTCACACGACTTTAATTGAAAGCTCCAGTATAAAGTTTGCCACTTCTTCTGGTTGAGTAAGGTAATTAGTATAAGCTTTAATATTAATAGGCTTGTTGATTCGCTCCCCAGATATTTTAGACTCTTCTATCATCTCTTTGACTGATTCTCCCTCATTGCAAACGAAATAGACATCAGATTCCGGCCTACGCAAAAATTGAGCTTGGAATGATTTAAACACTAGAGATATTTTGCATTGAGCAAGATCTGCATGATAAAAACCATGTAGCCCGCCTGCTAAATCAGCTCCAACAGACAAAGCACCAAAATACATTGAGTTTAAATGATTGCGGCTACGCCTGCTTAATGGCAAACAAATGACTATATCTTTATCAGATACTTTAATTAAACGTGGCTGCAAATAGCCTATGAGGGCGACTTTGAAATGGCTAAAATACCAAAGAAAGAGTTTAAAGCGCGTTAACGTTTTCATGATGTATCCTTAATTTTGAAAAGAGGAATAATTTTTTACTCTTCCGTTAATCCTTTATTCAATCAGAATTTAGTCTAGGAGTATACTTAATGATTTTTGTGAGAATTATATCATGGAAAAAAATCTGTAGCAGAGCTATAATTTGTCTCTTTTTAAATCAAAATATTGGATAGCATGCAGACTATTAGCATTCGTGGAGCAAGAACACATAATCTCAAAAACTTAGATTTAGATCTCCCTCGTGATAAATTAATAGTGATTACGGGCTTATCTGGCTCTGGGAAATCTTCTTTAGCTTTTGATACCTTATATGCTGAAGGACAACGGCGTTACGTTGAATCTTTATCTGCCTATGCGCGACAATTTTTATCGATGATGGAAAAGCCAGATGTCGATTCTATAGAGGGTCTATCCCCGGCGATTTCCATTGAACAAAAGGCAACTTCTCATAACCCGCGCTCAACCGTTGGAACGATCACTGAAATATACGATTATTTACGTTTGCTTTATGCTCGCGTAGGAGAACCACGTTGCCCCACTCATCATCTTAATCTGAATGCACAAACTATTAGTCAGATGGTGGATCAAGTGCTGGAATTACCTGCAGACAGTAAAGTTATGGTCTTAGCGCCTGTAGTTCGTGAACGTAAAGGAGAACACGTACAATTACTGCAACAATTACAAGCACAAGGCTATGTTCGTGCCCGTATAGACGGCGAGCTTTGCGAATTAGACTCTCCTCCTAAGTTGGGATTACGTACTAAACATACGGTTGAGGTCGTAATCGATCGATTTAAAGTAAGGTCGGATATTGCGCAACGTCTCAGTGAGTCGTTTGAAAATGCTTTGAATTTGGCTGATGGCATTGCTGTTGTTTCTTCAATGGATGGTGAGTTTGACGATTTGCTGTTTTCTTCGAAGTTTGCTTGCTCTCAGTGTGGATATAGCTTAAGTGAATTAGAGCCTCGCTTGTTTTCTTTTAACAATCCTATGGGAGCATGTTCTGCTTGTGATGGTTTAGGGGTTGACCAATATTTTGATCCGGCTCGGGTAGTACATGATGCTACAGCAAGTTTGGCTGAAGGAGCTATTCGTGGCTGGGATAAGAAAACCAATTATTATTTTAGCATGTTGGAATCATTGGCAACACATTACAATTTTGATACCAATACAGCGTTTTGCGATTTATCTGAAGAGATGCAACAGGTTATTCTTTACGGTAGTGGGCGAGAAGTTATTGAGTTTAATTATCATCGACCTAATGGCGGCTATATGGTGAAGCGTCATCCTTTTGAAGGAGTCATTCCCAATATGCAGCGCCGCTATCGTGAATCTGATTCCAGTATGATACGCGAGGATTTAGCAAAATACTTGTCCTCTCGACCCTGTCAATCATGTCAAGGCACAAGATTAAGAGAAGAGGCCAGAAATGTCTTTATAGACGATAAAAATTTACCAGAAATATGCTCTTACTCTATAGAAAAAGCGCATGAGTTTTTTAAAAGCCTCAACCTGCCTGGCTATAAGGGCAAGATTGCGACCAAAATCAATAAAGAAATTGTTGAGCGTCTGGGGTTTTTAGTGAACGTAGGGCTGGATTATCTTTCTTTAACACGTAGTGCTGAAACTTTATCAGGAGGAGAGGCTCAACGCATTCGTCTTGCCAGTCAAATTGGTTCTGGGCTGGTGGGGGTTATGTATATTCTGGATGAACCTTCAATTGGTTTACATCAACGTGATAATGATAGGCTGCTGCATACCTTGATGCATTTACGTAATCAAGGCAATACAGTGATTGTTGTGGAGCATGATGAAGATGCTATTCGTAGCGCCGATTTCGTTCTTGATATTGGGCCGGGTGCTGGAGTGCATGGAGGGATGATTGTTGCTAGTGGCTCGCCAGCGGAGGTGATGCAGAATCCCGCCTCCCTAACAGGACAGTATTTAGCGGGCAAGCAATCGATAGCTATCCCTGACGGACGAATGCCTGTTGATCCGAAACGAATGATTCATCTAAAAGGGGTGGTATGTAATAATTTACAAGAGGTAAATGTCAGTATTCCCTTAGGTTTATTAACGTGTATTACTGGGGTTTCTGGCTCAGGTAAATCAAGTTTAATTAATGATACCTTATATCCTTTGGCGGCGAATATCCTCAATCGCGCCAGTTTGATGATGCCTGGTGCCGTTAAAGAAGTATCGGGTTTAAATGGCTGTGATAAGGTCATCGATATCGATCAAAGCCCCATAGGGCGCACACCCCGTTCTAATCCGGCAACGTATACTGGATTATTCACTTTCATAAGAGAGCTATTTTCAGGAACTCCTGAGTCTCGAGCCCGAGGTTATCAACCAGGGCGGTTTAGTTTTAATGTTAAAGGAGGGCGTTGTGAGGCATGTCAAGGTGATGGCCTTATTAAAGTAGAGATGCATTTTTTGCCGGATATTTATGTATCTTGTGATGCCTGTCATGGTAAACGTTATAACAGGGAAACCTTAGAAATCCACTATAAAGGAAAAAATATTCATGAAATTTTAGACATGACGGTAGAAGATGCTTGCGTCTTTTTTGCAGCTATCCCTTCTATTGCCAGAAAATGTCAAACATTAATGGATGTGGGCTTGTCTTATATCAAATTAGGACAAAGTGCGACAACTCTTTCTGGGGGTGAGGCACAACGTATCAAACTTGCAAAAGAATTATCAAAGCGTGATACAGGAAGTACTCTATATATTTTAGATGAACCGACAACTGGATTGCATTTTCATGATACCAAGCAGCTTTTAGCCGTATTATTTCGCTTGCGTGAGCAAGGTAATACTATAGTGATTATCGAGCATAATTTAGATGTAATCAAAACAGCAGATTGGATCATTGATTTAGGCCCCGAGGGTGGAAGTAAAGGGGGGCAGATCATTGCAACAGGTACACCAGAAGAGGTAGCCCAATGCAAACAGTCTTATACAGGACAATTTTTAAAACCTATTTTGTCTTCTAAGAAGGTCAAGAAAAAAGTTTAAAAAAGAGTGGTCTAGTGGCGCCAACATAATAGATGTAGGCGCGGTCGTAATCCGAGCTACAATTTTCTCTTAGTTGATGAATGCTGACATCTTGTCTCATATCTGCCTTCTGTTCATTTTTGCATTTTCGAGCTATAACTTAATCTAGGAGATCATCTATTTAGGATAAAAAAATGGGTACTTTTTTCATCGTTATTTTAGTAATAGTCGTATTAATATTTATTTGGGCTATTAGTGTTTATAACACCTTAATTGCGCTAATAGAGGCAATTAATAACAATAAAAAACAAATTGATATTCAGTTAGATCGTCGTTTTAAAGTATTCGAGTCCTTGATTGCTACAGTTAATAAGTACATGGATTATGAAAAAACTACTTTAAAAGATGTCGTCGCTTTACGTAATCAGGCTCAAACAGCCAAAGCAGCAGGTGATGAACAGGGACGAATGGATGCAGAAAATAAGATTTCGCAAATTGCTTCCGGTATAAATGTAGTATTTGAGCAATATCCTGATTTGAAGGCCAACCAAAACGCGCTGCAATTACAAGAAGAAATCGTCAATACGGAAAATAAGTTGGCTTATTCCAAACAGGCTTATAATGATGGTATAGAGCGTTACAATGCTAAGAAAAAATCATTTTTTGAGTCTATAGTCGTATCAATTTTTCCTGCTGCTCTGAATAAAGACTTTATTTATTGGGGGCTTCCTGAAGAACAAATTCAGGCGAAAGAAGATTATACTGTTAAATTTTGAGCATAAAATATGGATATGTCCGACTATCACGCCTCCGTAGGGGATTGGCGTGCGCAATTAAAAAAGAATGAGCGTAAGACGCGTAGTGTCATTGCGCTCTTTTTATTAATTTACCTTGCGGTGGGACTGATAGCCGATATTTTTATTTTGCAAACATTTTATGCGCGTACAGCACAAGTCCATTTAACCCTAGAGCAATGCTTACTTGTCCTAATCACTTTTAAGGTTGTGCCTTATGCTACTTTATTAATGGGGGCTTTTGCCCTAATCTCTTTGTGGATTACCTATGCTTTTTACGACCGCATTATGTTATTGGGCACCGAATATCGTGAGATTACACCTGAGACGGCGCAATCCTTACAAGAAAAGCAATTATATAACGTTGTAGAAGAAATGAAAGTTGCTGCGGGATTGCAGTATATGCCCAAGGTGTTTATTATCGAAGCTGATTATATGAATGCCTTCGCTAGTGGCTATAGTGAGCAATCTGCCATGGTCGCTATTACTCGAGGATTAATGGGTAAACTGGATAGACCGGAGTTACAAGCGGTAATGGCTCATGAATTAAGTCATATTCGTCATCATGATATCAAATTGACTTTAATGGTCGCTGTATTGAGCAATATTCTATTGATTGTTGTCGATATCTTGTTTTACGCAGTACTGTTCCGACGTGATGAGAGACGTGAGGATAATCGCTTAGTGATGGTCATTATGGTTCTTCGCTATGTTTTACCAATAATTACTGTGCTATTAACTTTGTTTTTAAGTCGGACTCGAGAGTATATGGCTGACTCAGGTTGTGTCGAGTTAATGCGAGATAATGAACCCATGGCTCGGGCATTACTTAAAATTAGCGACGATCACCAAATACATGCAGAACAATATGCCCAAGAATATGGAAATACGGCCCATGAACAAGTAAGACAAGCTTCTTATTTATTTGATCCATCGGATATAGATGCGGTTAAATCATTAAGCAGTGCTTTTTCGACCCATCCCTCAGTAGAACAGCGACTGGCTGCGTTAGGTTTTAAGTCAAAGTCTTAACATTATTGTTCAACAATTCCCATCCTTTCTTGTGATCTAGGCTGCAATGAGAATAGCCTCAAACCTTTCGCAAACCTTATCATTCTCGTAATCCTACTCCTTTATTAAGCAAGATCATATTGATTGTCGTTAATGCCACTAACATGACACAAATGATACTCATCGCCACGGTCATACTAACTTCTTCTTGTCCTATCATGGCATGTCTTAAGGCATTGACCATATATAAGATAGGATTGAGTAAAGAAATTTTTTGCCAAAACTCAGGGAGCATGCTGATGCTATAAAATACTCCTCCTAAATAGGTAAGAGGGGTTAAAACGAATGTTGGTATCAGCATAATATCATCGAAATTACGGGCTATCATTGCGTTAGTAAAGCCGGCGAGAGAAAACACTGCAGAAACTAGCAATACTACTAATAAGGTCATGGGCAAACGCCATAAATCTATGGTCAAAAAAAAGCTAGTGATAAGAAATACTAAAATAGCAACGATTAAGCCCCTGAATACCCCTCCTAGAACATACCCAAGTAATAGCAGACCGTTGTGCATGGGACTGATTAGCATTTCCTCTATACTTTTTTGAAAGCGAACACTGAACATCGAAGAAGATACATTACCATAGGAGTTCACTATAACTGACATCATAATGAGTCCAGGGGCAATAAACATAGGGTAGCTAACTCCTTGTATCGTCCCTATACGTGGTCCAATCAAACTACCAAAGATTAAAAAATAAAGCGTGGTGGTAATCACTGGTGGTAAAAAAACTTGACTGGCTATGCGGAGCATGCGCACTAGTTCCCGTCTAACTAGAGTATAAAGCGCAATAACTTGCTGTTTAGTTTCCATTTTTGATGAGATCCAGAAAAAGCTCTTCCAAGCGGTTAGTTTTATTTCGCATACTTTGGATATTAATGTTCAATTTGGTTAATACAGCAAATACATCGTTGAGACAAAGATCATTATCGACGCGTAGCTCAAAAGTATTAGCATCAATAAGTATTGTTTTAAATGGAGTCATATCTGGCAGAACGTCTATAGGTTGCTGCGTATTAAAAATAAACGTTTGATGACGTAAGGTTTGTAATAGTTCCTTCATTGATGTATTTTTAATAATTTGTCCCTTATCAATAATAGCAATATTCTTGCAAAGTTGTTCTGCCTCTTCTAGATAATGAGTTGTCAAAATAATGGTGGCGCCTTCTCGATTGGTTCTCGTTAAAAACTCCCACATACTTCGTCTTATTTCTATGTCTACGCCTGCTGTAGGTTCATCAAGAATAAGCACTTTAGGTTGATGTACTAGAGCTCGGGCAATCATGAGACGGCGTTTCATTCCTCCTGATAGATGTCTTACAATGGAGCCTCTTTTATCCCAAAGTCCTAGTTGTTCTAATAACGCCTCTGCTCTAGGCAAGGCTTGTCTTCGTGGAATGCCATAATAACCTGCTTGATTTAATAAAATTTGAATGGGATTTTCAAATACATTCAAATTCACTTCTTGTGGTACAAGACCAAGACAAGATTTTGCCCTTTCGGACTCATGATCTAAGTCATAGCCATGAATGCTAATACTGCCTGAGGTTTTATTCACCAAGGTAGTGATTAATCCTATGGTTGTCGATTTTCCAGCGCCGTTAGCTCCTAGTAAAGCAAAAAAGTCGCCGGTATTAACTTGCAAATCAATGCCTTTTAAGGCATGAACGCCATTGGCATAGGTTTTAGATAATTGTTTAATATCTAAGGCATACATAGAGGTTTCGATAGTATAAAAGCACCATTATACACAATAATTTTGATTGAGCAGCTGAGCTTTATGCTTAAAGTTTTATTTTATATTAGGCTGTGACTATTGTAGAACGTGTTTTCATCCATCCAGCAATACTGTAGCGGGGGTGATGGGTGACACAGACCTCATGAGGTAATTCGCTATTAAAACAGATGAAACGGTTTTCTAGAGGTTGAATAGCTTCAATAATTTGGCCTGTTTGGTTGTATAGTTTTAATTCGCCACCAAAGTCTGCTTGCCAGTGTTCATTTAAATAATAGACACAAGATATCTTTCTGGTTTTTTGGGTAGCAAATTGATCAACATGCTTTTTATAAAATGTGCCTGGTTGATAGACAGCAAAATGGGTTTCAAATTCAGCTAACCCCAAAAATAAAGAACGATTTAGAAGGTGTGCTAAGTGACTAGTTTTTTTCAAATAAGCCTGCACTGCTTGATCTGCAGAATCCTCTTCTAACCAGTATATAGCATCAGTTCTGATTGTATTATTTTGTCGAGCTTGTACCGTAGAGCCAATTTTCGCATTTTTGAATAAGCCTTGATGGTGCATTTCACTAGAAAAGCGGCGCAACGCCCGACAATGATCTAACTCAAGAAAATCATCAATAACATGAAAACCATGGGTACAGAGGTTGTCAGTAATCAATTCGCTATCAATCAAGATGAATACCAGATATGCCTATTAAGCAAGAAATTGTACTCGAAGATTAAGGACATGCAAAGTAACTGTTCACGCAATCGCATTAACTTAAGGGGGAAGTCGGGCCAAGGACCCGACGTTATAAAGAGATTAAGTTGACGCCAAGAGATTTTCTAATATTGGCACGCTATTTAGGATAAGTATTCATGCCGTAAGCAGGAGCCCCCTATGATTTATTGTAAATTTCTAATCATTTCAGGAGCCACTTTTTTTTGGGGAGTTAGCTCAATGGTAGGTACTGCATGATGAGGTGTTGTATTAAGTAGTTTATTGGTCCATGCTATGGCTAAAGCTGATATAATCAGAGTTAGATGAATAATCACTTGCCACATTACGGAGAAATTGCTTAATTTAGTGGGATCAATAAAAGTGCGTAATAGATGTATTGATGAAATACCAATTAATGATAATGCTAGTTTAATTTTCATTGCCCCAGCATCTAAATGATCCAACCATTCAGGATTGTCTGGATGGGAGCCCAAATCTAAGTGGGAAACAAAAGTTTCATATCCTCCCATAACAACCATAATCAATAAATTGGCTATCATGACTACATCAATTAGATCAAGAACGCCTAGCATAATATGAGTATCGTCAAATCCATTAAGATGGATAATCAATGTAAATAATTCGCGGATAAAACGGTAGACATAGGCTGCAAGTATAATAATGAGGCCTAAATATAAAGGGAGTTGGAGCCATCTTCCCATGAAAATGACAGAACTAATATTTTTTCTCACGTTGTTCATTTTATATCCAAAAAAGAGTATGACATAGAATAGTAAACCTTCTATTAGTAATTGTTAATCCTTAAATAAGCACTTTTATCAATTTTAGTCCTTTATCTCTTGTCCTCTAAAAGATATTGATGTTCTCGCCATTGGGGCATAAATTGCGTCATCAATGCGTAAAATCGATGATTGTGGCTTGCTTCTAATAGGTGAACAAGTTCATGGACTAGAACATATTCAAGACAAACTAACGGTTTTTTTATTAAATTAAGATTGAGCCAAATCCGTCGTGCACGTGTATTGCATGAACCCCAGCGAGTTTTCATTTTCTTTATACCCCATTCCGCCACATGTACTCCAACCACTTTTTGCCAGCATCTAACTAAATCAGGTATTAGCATACTCATTTCATACCGATACCATTGTTCGATGAATATTTTTATTTGTTCTTGCGAAAGACCAGGGGAGGTGTAGCAGTGGAGTAATTCATCTTTAATTTCAATATGGCTAGGTCCATGATGTTCTTCAACAATCAGTAAATAGTTTTTGCCTTTAAATGCGATAGATGCGCCTGTTTGGAGCAGTTCTTCTTTAAAGGATGAGTTTTTTCTAATGCGTTCTCGTTGATAACGTATCCATTCGCTTTTTTCCTGTAGATGTTGGCGAATAAAACGATCACTAATGGTTATCGGAGCACTTAGTTTTACTAATCCATCTGGTGGATAAATACGTAAGTTTATATTTTTAATTGGTTTTTTTTCCACTTCTATGGGGATGCCATCAATTTCAATGATCATGAGGGTGATTTTGATTATAAATTTATCGAATTATATAGAAGAAATCATAATTGAGCTAAAGAAATAACTTAGAGCGTGGTCAATTTTTCTTGACCACGCTATAGAGCCATATGATGGGTTAGCGCTCAGCGCCTTCACATGGACTATCAACATACTCACCGTTGATATCCAATACCATGTTGACATTAGCGCGTTGATAACGAGTTAAAATATCATATTGTTGTCTGGTAATATAACCATAAGAATTTCCGCAATAGACTAAAGAACTTGTCGGTGTGGCTCTTACTCGTACGGGAATATCGCAATCCCAACGAAATTTAGTTAAATCACAATTGGCAAAAGTTAGGCTGGTTGGCAAAAGAAGTAACAACAGGGCGATGCTCCATTTATTATTCATTTAAATCTCCACCGTTATTATTATTATTTATTTTAAGTATAGGACAACAAGTTAAAGAAGAAGGAATTTTTAGGAAATTTCTAATATAATTTATGATATGTAAATTAGTCAGTTATATTTCAGGATGAAACCAATATGCTCTCATCGAGTAAAGAATACCTGCAGGCTCTTCGTGAGGGAAAATATCTACTTTTTTTAGAGTGGCCACAATTCATTGCCTCCTATTACTCCAAAGATAATAGCTCTCAAGATGCTGATGATACTGTGAATCTATTAGTTTTTGAGTGGCTAAATAATGGGTTTTGTGAGGCAGACGCAAAACAAATAGCCCTCTTATGTGCCGTTAGTGATCTTCCTACTAAACCCATACGAAATATCATGAATTATGCTCTTACAGCAATTTCAATTGCGGTCTTCCAGTGTATGCTTTATCAAAATAATAAGTTACAAGATAAATTCTTGTGCCAAGAAAAAAAGAATATGCAGTATGTTATTGCATTAGTTAATAGCGTTATGAGCGAAATAGAAAAATCAACTTTTGAAGAAATGCTTATCAAGCAACAAATTGTTTTTTATAAATGGATCGATGCTATTTCTAGTAAAGATGCCGAGGAAGCTGCTTGTCAAATTAGTCCTATTGCTGAGTTAAGATACATAGCCGAGGAATACAGTGACCAACTAGAAGCCTACAAGGAGGACAAGGATTCATTGAAAAGCTCTCGTTTAAGCGTGGTTAAGCGGCTTGTTCGACATCTAAATGAACAAACAGAGATGACAGTTGAGTTTAAGTCGGAGCTCAATACTTATATTACTAAAATTAAAGAAATGCAGCCCGTAGATTTTGAGAAACATTATTTGTCTTCTTTATCTGCTCCTTCTTTATTGGAGAATACTTGGGAAATGATAACTAGTGTCGGGATGCGTTTTTTTAAATTATTACAGCCTATTGAAAACCTCTCTGTTGCTGTAGAACAAGAAGACATAAAAATAGATCACAACCGGTTATATAATGAAGAGAACGCTTTCCCTCATTAATCAGGTAAAATTACTAATAATGCCAAAAGTCTATTGTGCTTCATGGGCAAGTAATAATTCTTTATAGGAGATAGCATTAGGATTCCCCATGTAACCACCTAAATTATTTTTTCCCACAACTCGGTGGCAGGGAATAAACAATACTAAAGGATTGCGTTTACAAGCTTGTCCTATTGCTCTAGGGCTAGTTTGCAGTTGTAAAGCCAGTTCGCCATAGAT
>DAIAOV010000053.1 GCA_027437055.1 Legionella sp.
CCTAATAAAGCGATTCTATCTCCAGGATTAAGAGAGAGATTGATCTTCTTTAGGATTGGCGCATCGTTTTTATATCCAGCATTAATTAGATTACATTGAATTAAGGGATTGCCAGCTCGCGGACAGGAAAAAAAATCAAATGAAAAAGGAGAATCTACCTGGGCGGCGGCAATAAGCTCCATCTTTTCAATGGCTTTTAGACGACTTTGAGCTTGCTTCGCTTTAGTCGCCTTTGCTTTAAAACGTGTGACAAAAGCCATCATATGGTTAATTTTTGTTTGTTGGCGCTCATGCATGATTTGTTGCAAAGCCAATTGTTGAGCATGAGTTTTTTCAAAGCAGCTGTAATTTCCGCTATATAGATTTAAATTTTGATGCTCTACATGCAATATATGAGTAACAAATGCGTCAAGAAACTCCCTATCATGCGAAATCAAAATAATCGTGCTAGGGCTTTGCTTTAAAAAACGTTCTAGCCAAAAAATAGCCTCCATATCTAAATGGTTGGTCGGTTCGTCTAATAAGAGCAATTGCGCGGGCTTCATTAAGCAACGAGCAAGACTTAAGCGCATACGCCAGCCACCAGAGAAACTATTTACAGAAGATTGTTGTTGCTCACCTGTGAAACCAAGGCCAGACATGATGGTTGCAGCTTGTGCAGGTTTTCCATAGCCACCGCTATGAGTTAACTCTTCATGACAGGCTAACACCTCAGCATCGTCACCAGCTTGTTCTGCTTTTTCTAAACGTTGTAACAGTTTAATATATTCTTCATCACCACCAAGAACAAAGTCTAAGGCTTTTTCATTACTATCGGGTAATTGTTGTGACAGATGACTTATACTTAATTGGGGATTAATCTGGTATTCACCGGTATCAGCAACTAGTTTGCCAAGAAGAAAATCAAAAAGGGTCGACTTTCCACACCCATTATGACCAATCAGGCCTATTTTTTGTTTTTCATAAAGACTAACATTAGCTTTATTCAGCAGAACTTTATTTCCGCGTGATAAAGTAATTTGACGCAAGGTAAGCATAATAAATCACATTCAAAAATTAATGACTAATTTTAACATAGTTTACCAAGACCTTCCCATTAGACTGTGAATTATTCTGACAGATGTGTAAGTGGGATCCTTGGTCTGTGGTATTGTTATTTGAGCTTTTAATGTTCAACAAGAAAGATAAACATTATTTTGATTCAAATTTGTATCATTTCTGCACAATAGGGAATGACAAGAGTAACTAGAGCTCAATGTCGGGTAATTTGTTGCTCGACCTAATTTAAAGGTTTTCTTCGCTGGGTTCTATTTTCTTTTCTCTCGCTGACTGATAACGTGCTTGCTTTTCTATGTCGATATAGCGATCCGTTGTTGCACTGGAACTATGACCAGCATCATCGCGAACATGCTCTCGGGGGCGAACTTTTACGTCTTCAGAAATCCCTGTGTGTCTGAGCCAGTGAACTGTGGCTGCAGATAAATTATCAGCTTCTTCTGCATGTCCATGATGTCTCAGTTGCTCGGCTGCTAAATCGAAACAGCGCTGAATAATTCGTCTTATGGGGGCTGTATCACTTAGTGGTCCATTACCACGAATTTTGGGGAGAAGAGGGGAGTTATCGGCTGGGGAGGGCAGAGGAGTCAAGCCTAAAAATAAACGCCAGCGAGTTAAACTCTTTAACATGGCATCACTAACAGCGATTTGTCGCTCTTTGTTTCCTTTTCCCACGGTTGTAAACCACCAATGACCATTGCTGTCTTTAGCAAAATCATTCATGCTTGGAATCCATCGTTCGCTGGCTGCAAGTTCTGAAATTCGTAAATACATACCAAATAAAAGACTTAACATGAATCGGGTTCTTTCGTGCTTTTCTGGAGATTCATCAGCTAAATATTTGGCAGCCTGCAATACTGCATCCCATTGTATTAGGCTGAGTCGTCTAATCGGTGCATTTTGCTGTCTTTTACGAATAAATTTACTTTTTTGTCGTATCAGAGCGACGGGATTAGATACTAAGTATTCCTCTGCAATTAAGAAATTGAATAATGTACTTAGGATAGCAAATATCTCTTGAGTTGTTCCTTGTGATAAGTTGAATTGTTCAATACTGACACTTTGTCCACTTTTTTTAGCAGATTTACTAATAGATGCAACGAAAGGTCTCCATTCCTCATTGGGAATACGTCTTCCATCTTTTTCAATGAAACGTGGAACCTTTTTTAAGCTGATCCAGGATTTCGGTGGATTTTGACAAAAATGAATGTATTGCTCTATATCATCACGTTTTAGTTCATCTAGCGTTTTATTTTTAATAAGCCAAGACCATTGTAACAAGCGCTCAGCTTCTCTCCTGTAGCTATTAAAAGTTCCTTGGCTTCCAGTATAACTTTTCAGAAAGCTTAACGTGTAGTTAAAATCATTTTGAAAACGAGAATCAGATAAGCGTACATTCTCATGATTTTTATGCAAATGAGTTAAATTATCGAATAAGGGCAACAATTTGAATTTCATAGTTCTATATATAAAAACAGTAATGACTAATGCTAGCTCAAAATTACCTTTTAAGATAGAAACTATTGCTGAAGTGAACGTGATTCAATATGGCCTATTTATTTAAATAATAATCTCTATGGACTGTATTCTGCCAAATAAATAAAGAAATTTAAGATTAAATCGAAATTAATGAAAAATTAATGAATTAAGATATTGACCTTAGTCATAAGCCTTAGTATTATTTGCGCTCTGTCCTTGGGACGGGTTAACGGGGTGTAGCGCAGTCTGGTAGCGCGCCTGCTTTGGGAGCAGGATGTCGGGGGTTCGAATCCCTCCTCCCCGACCAAATTCAGCGCCCGTAGCTCATCTGGATAGAGCATCGGCCTTCTAAGCCGAGGGTAGCAGGTTCGAATCCTGCCGGGCGCGCCAGTCGCCGAGCGGCTGTACTATATTACTGGTAATAGATTAATGGTGAGCGTAGCTCAGTTGGTAGAGCCCCGGGTTGTGATCCCGGTTGTCGTGGGTTCGAGTCCCATCGTTCACCCCACATGAAACAATTAATCTAGCGCTAAAGATTCTAGCTGAGTCTTTACAAGATTGAATTACTGATTGATAATCCAACCTAATTGCGAAAGTGGCGGAATTGGTAGACGCACTGGATTTAGGTTCCAGCGGGGCAACCCGTGAGAGTTCGAGTCTCTCCTTTCGCACCACATTCCATGATAATTTCCGAGAGGTGAATTGATGCAAGTTTCTGTAGAGACCTTAGAAGGTTTGGAACGTAAGATTACAGTTTCTGTACCCGCAGAAAAAGTTGAAGAAGAAGTAAGCTTGCGCCTCAAAAATCTTGCGCGTAAAGCGAAGGTTGATGGCTTCCGTCCAGGCAAAGTGCCTATGAATGTTGTTACAAGTCGTTATTCAGATAGTGTTCGTGAAGAGGTTGCCCGTGAAATGGTACAATCTACTTTATACGAAGCATTGCATAAAAATGAATTAGTTCCAGCTGGTTATCCCTATGTTGAGCCAGAGAGCATCGAGAAAGGTAAAGATTTTAAATATACTGCAACCTTCGAAGTCATGCCTGTATTTGAAGTGAATGAGTTGAATCAAGCTGCTGTAGAGTTAATCCGCTCTGAAGTAAGCGATAAAGATGTTAATGATATGCTCGATAAACTAAGAGAGCAAAATAAAGTTTGGACTGAAGTATCTCGTGCAGTTAAAAAAGACGATAAAGTCGTTATTGACTTCCAAGGATTCCTTGATGATAAACCATTTGATGGTGGCACTGCTGAGGGTTATGAATTAGTTATAGGTTCTAGTTCAATGATCCCTGGATTTGAAGATGGAATTATTGGTGGTAAGAAAGATAAGGCTTTTGATATTAAAGTTATCTTCCCAGAAGATTATGGACATAAAGATCTAGCTGGTAAGGAAACTACTTTCAAAATCACTATTCATAAAGTTATGGAAGGTAAATTACCTGAGCTTGATGATGCATTTGCTGAAAAGTTTAATATCAAAGAAGGTGGGGTTGAGGCATTAACTAAAGATATTAAAAACAACATGATTCGTGAGTTAGAACGACGTGTTGGTATGATGAACAGAGAAAAATTGTTTGATAAGTTAATGGAATTAAATCCAATTGAATTGCCAAAAGCATTAATAGACAAAGAGATTGAACATCTAAAACATGATATGTATCACCGCCTCTTTGGACATGAACACAGAGACGATGAAAAGATCCCTGATTTCCCAAGAGAGTTGTTCGAAGAACAAGCAAAACGTCGTGTTCACCTTGGTTTACTATTTTCAGAATATGTTAAGAAGCATCAAATAACTGCTGAAAAAGATAAAGTAGATGCTATGATCGATAAATTTGCTACTGCTTATGAAAATCCTGATGAATTACGTGCTTGGTACCAAAGCAGCAAAGAGCATCTGGCTGAAATTGAAGCTTTGGTTATGGAAGAGCTTGTTGCAGACAAAATAGCTGCAGATGCCAAGATTAAGCATAAAAATATGGATTACGACTCAGTGATGAATCCTAAAAAGGACACTGAAAATAAAGGAGCATAAGTATGGCGGGATATTCAGATAAGATGATGCATAATGTTAGTGGGCTAGTCCCAATGGTAATTGAGCAAACCTCTCGAGGCGAACGCTCATATGATATCTACTCACGATTACTAAAGGAACGCATTATATTCCTTTTGGGTGAGGTTGAAGATCATATGGCTAATTTAGTTGTTGCTCAGCTATTATTTCTTGAGTCTGAAAATCCTGAAAAAGATATATCACTTTATATCAATTCTCCTGGTGGCGTAGTTACTGCAGGTCTAGCTATCTACGACACCATGCAATTTATTAAGCCAGATGTTAGTACTTTATGCATTGGACAAGCAGCTAGCGCTGCTGCCTTATTGTTATGCGCAGGGGCTGATGGCAAACGATTCTGCTTGCCTAATTCACGAGTTATGATTCACCAACCATTGGGTGGCTATAGAGGACAAGCTACTGATATTGAAATTCATGCACGTGAAACCTTAGCCGTAAGAGAACGTCTAAACAATATTATGGCAAAGCATACTAAGAAGACACCAGATCAAATTATGCGTGATACGGAACGTGATAATTTCATGAGTGCTACACAAGCTGTTGAATATGGCTTAATTGATAAAGTCCTTTACGACAGAGAACTATTATCTGGTAAAGCTGAGTAATTGATTTATAGGTTTTTTTAGCCAATTTAGCATGCATATATTCTAAGTTGGCATAAATTAAAGTGGCATATCTTTTTCTGATTGACTAAAATTTTACATGTGTATTACTGTTTTCCGTAATAGCTGTAAGAAGGGGTTTGGTTATGAGTAAATCCGGTAACGGAAGTGGAGATAAGGTTCTGTATTGTTCTTTTTGTGGTAAGAGCCAACATGAAGTAAAAAAACTAATCGCTGGTCCTTCAGTATTTGTTTGTGATGAGTGTGTTGAGTTGTGTAATGATATCATTCGCGAAGAAACACATGAAACACATGAAGAAACCGAAATAAGATTACCCACTCCAAAAGAAATTTCTAATTTCCTTGATGAATATGTAATTGGGCAGGCGCACGCCAAAAAAGTATTATCAGTTGCTGTTTATAATCATTACAAACGTTTACAGCATAAAAGCGATGATGGAATTGAGCTTGGTAAAAGTAATATTTTACTTATAGGTCCCACCGGTAGTGGTAAAACTCTTTTAGCTCAAACTTTAGCTCGTATTTTAAACGTTCCATTTGCAATGGCTGATGCCACAACTCTGACTGAAGCGGGTTATGTTGGTGAAGACGTTGAAAACATTATCCAAAAGCTTTTACAGAAATGTGATTACGACGTTGACAAAGCACAACAAGGTATTGTTTACATTGATGAAATTGATAAGATTTCACGTAAATCTGATAATCCTTCAATAACCAGAGATGTTTCTGGAGAGGGTGTTCAGCAGGCATTGCTTAAATTAATTGAAGGAACTATCGCTTCTGTTCCTCCGCAAGGTGGTCGCAAGCATCCACAGCAAGAGTTTTTGCAAGTAGATACTTCTAACATTTTGTTTATTTGTGGTGGTGCGTTTGCTGGTTTGGAAAAAGTAATAAGAGAAAGAAGTGATAAATCAGGAATCGGATTTTCTGCACAGTTAAAAAATAAAAAAGATTCTCGAGATGAAATATCTAAGATTTTAAGCCAACTAGAGTCTGATGACTTGATCAAATATGGATTAATTCCAGAGTTTGTAGGTCGTTTGCCTGTTGTTACAACATTGCATGAATTAGATGAACCTACATTGATCGATATTCTTACTGGGCCTAAAAATGCATTAACAAAACAATTTCAATCTTTATTCAAAATGGAAAATGTTGAGCTTGAGTTTAGGGATGAAGCTCTGGTTGCTATTGCTAAAAAAGCCATGGACAGAAAAATGGGTGCACGTGGATTGAGAGCTATACTTGAAAATATTCTTTTAGACACCATGTATGATTTACCTTCTTTAGAGGGTGTGAATAAGGTGGTTATAGATGAAAGTGTAGTAAATAATTCATCCAAGCCTATTCTCATTTATGAACAAGATGAGATGAAAAGTGCATCAGGTGGTAAAGAATAAATAACGTCAGAAGATTTCCGTAGGCATGTACTACGGAAATCAAATTTCCATCCTTCCTAGAAATAATTGAGAGTAATGCTTACGGCCATTCATGACTTCATGCCTCTAAGAAGTAGTGAGGAAGTTCTCATATACAGCATGGTCATTTGTCCTCAAAATAATATGCTAAACTTAGAGTTTCCTTTGTCATCTACTTTTTTGAGTGGCGGGAGAGTGAACGATTAATGGCGCTAACATTATCTGTGAGCGGTTACTAAGGTGTAGCTATAGTAATTTTATACTGGTATTAAGCTTTTTTAATACTGATCTGATTATTAGAAAATCAACAACTTAGTACACGTTTAATGAATTGTTCCCTAGCACTATTATCTGTATACTCATATGAAACGTAGCAACACTTTTATTATGGCTTTCCGTTTGAATAAGGGTTCATTATGTCTGATGAAAATGAAATGATATCAAATAAGACTGACAAATTGTCTAACGTACCTGTATTACCATTAAGAGACGTAGTGGTTTACCCTCATATGGTTATTCCTCTTTTTGTCGGCAGGGGTAAATCAATTAAAGCTCTTGAAGCAGCGATGGTTGATAATAAACAGATTTTCTTAGTAGCACAACGCAAATCATCTAATGATGATCCAACTCCGGATGATATTTTTCAAGTTGGTACATTATCTAGCGTTTTGCAATTATTAAAATTACCAGATGGTACTGTAAAAGTCTTGGTCGAAGGTGAACAGCGTGCTAGGGTAAAAGAATATACCCAAGATAAGGGTTATTTAGAAGCTTTCCTAGAGTTCATAGACGAGGAGAGTAATGCATTGCAAGAGCAAGAAATTGGCATCTTAATGCGTTCTCTAATGTCTCAATTTGAACAATACATTAAATTAAATAAAAAAATTCCTCCTGAAGTGCTGTCCCCCTTGGCTGGCATAGAAGAGCCCGGCCGGCTTGCTGATACTATTGCTGCTCATTTAACACTTAAGGTAGATGATAAACAAGAACTATTGGAAACTACTGACGTGGGAACACGCTTAGAGCGTTTAATGGCTGCTATAGAAAATGAGATTGATCTGCTTCATGTTGAAAAACGAGTACGCGGGCGCGTGAAGCGCCAGATGGAAAAGAGTCAACGAGAATACTATCTTAATGAACAGATGAAGGCTATTCAAAAAGAGTTAGGCGAGTTGGGTGAAGAAGGCAATGAAATTGATCAATTAGAAAGTGCTATTAACAAAGCGGGTATGCCCAAAGAAGCAAAAGAAAAATCTCTTGCAGAATTACATAAATTAAAAATGATGTCGCCCATGTCTGCCGAAGCAACAGTTATTCGTAATTATCTAGACTGGATGCTTATGGTTCCATGGAAGAAGAGAAATAAAATCCAATTTGATTTACGTAAAGCTGAAAAACTACTTGATAAAGAACATTATGGTTTAGAACGTGTTAAAGAACGTATTATTGAATATTTGGCAGTACAGCAAAGAGTAAAACGTCTGAAAGGACCAATTTTATGCTTGGTTGGACCTCCAGGGGTTGGTAAGACCTCGTTGGGACAATCAATTGCTAATGCTACTGGGCGAACATTTATTCGTATCGCGCTAGGCGGCGTTCGAGACGAAGCTGAAATTCGCGGACATAGAAGAACTTATATAGGTTCTATGCCCGGTAAGATTATTCAAAAGCTGTGTAAGGCAGGGGTTAAAAATCCTCTGATCATGTTGGATGAAGTAGACAAAATGGCTATGGATTTTCGTGGTGATCCTGCTGCAGCTTTACTTGAAGTGCTAGATCCAGAACAAAATCATACGTTTAGCGATCATTATTTAGAAGTAGATTATGATCTCAGTGATGTCATGTTTATAGCTACAGCAAATTCCTTAGAGATACCTGCACCTTTACTGGATAGAATGGAAGTCATTCGTTTGGCTGGATATACTGAAGATGAAAAGGTCAATATTGCGGAACAATATCTAGTGCCCAAACAAATTGTTCTTAATGGGCTTAATAACAACGAAATCACGATCAGTGGGGGGGCCATTAGAGATATCATTAGATTCTATACCCGAGAAGCAGGTGTACGTAACCTAGAAAGAGATATTGCTAGCGTTTGTCGCAAAGTCGTCAAAGATATTTTATCTAGCAAAAAGAGTAAGAAAGTTAATATTTCTGTAAATAATATTGAAAAATATTTGGGTGTTAAGAAATATCGGTATGGTTTAGCTGAAGAATTTGACCAGGTTGGACAGGTGACGGGGTTAGCGTGGACCAGTGTAGGTGGTGAATTACTCACCCTAGAAGCGTCTATGATGCCTGGGAAAGGAAAAGTAACTCATACTGGTCAGTTGGGCGAAGTGATGCAGGAGTCAATTCATGCTGCAATGACTGTTGTACGCAGTCGAGCTAGTAAATTGGGCTTGTCTGAAGATTTCTATGAGAAAAATGATTTTCACGTTCATGTTCCTGAAGGAGCGACGCCTAAAGATGGGCCAAGCGCTGGTATAGGTATGTGTACGGTGCTGGTCTCGGTTGTGACTCAAATTCCAGTTAAAGCAGATGTAGCGATGACAGGAGAAATTACTCTACGTGGTCAGGTATTACCTATAGGCGGTTTAAAAGAAAAACTATTGGCTGCCCATCGTGGAGGAATTAAGCATGTAATTATTCCTGAGGAGAACGTAAAAGATTTGGAAGAAATTCCTGACAACGTTCTTCGTAAGCTCAAAATTCATCCAGTTAAAACAATAGAACAGGTGCTTGAACTGGCTTTACAACGCAGTCCTTGGGTGGAAAAGCCACAAAATGTACAAGCTGATGCTATTGTAAGTAAAAAAACTAAAAAAATTAAAAATAATGATTTACATACCCATTAATACCGGGTATATTTCACTTCGTAGCCCGCCACTGGCGGGCACCGCAAGGAAGTATAGACTTGACTGGGGCAGTTAAATCTGTTTAAATCAGCTCCGGAATATGGATGATTAACTGTAAAGGGGAAAAGATGAATAAGAGTGAATTAGTTGAAGCTATAGCAAGCGGTTCAGGTTTAACTAAAGCTGACGCAAGCAGAGTTCTTGATACTTTTATGACTACTGTAACTGATGCCTTAAGAAGTGGCGATCAAGTTGTAATACCTGGATTTGGCTCTTTCTCAACAGGTAATCGTTCAGCACGTACCGGTAGAAACCCTCAAACTGGCAAAACTATTCAGATTAAAGCATCTAGAGTGGCCAAGTTTAAAGCAGGTAAGAATTTGAAAGAGGCAGTACAAGAAGCTTAAGTTTTCTGGGTGCTTAGCTCAGCTGGGAGAGCATCGCCCTTACAAGGCGAGGGTCGTAGGTTCGATCCCTACAGCACCCACCATGAAATGGAGTGGTAGTTCAGTTGGTCAGAATACCGGCCTGTCACGCCGGGGGTCGCGGGTTCGAGCCCCGTCCACTCCGCCAGAATAACGCGCCGAAAGGCGCGTTTTTTTTATCAACTGATGGTACACTGTGACCTTATCACGCTTACTTATTATAAAAATGGATCTCGGGACATGTTGCAGAAGTTAAATGAACGCATTCAAGGTATTGTCGCTTGGTTAGTCATTATATTAATTGCCATTACGTTTACACTTTTTGGTGTTGATTATTATTTTCAATCCCACCAGACATCCAATGCCAAAGTAATAGTTAATGATCAACCAATTACGAATCAAGCATTTGAAGCTAACTACAGAAGAGCACGAGCTCAACAAGACATCGAACACATGACTGCTGCCGATGAGAAAAATCTACAAAATCAAGTTCTGAACCAGATGATAACTAATGAGGTAACGGTTCAAGCTGCTCGTCGTTATGGCTTTGAAGTAAGTTCAGATCAGGCTAATGCAGCTATACTACAGATTCCTCAATTTCAAGAGGATGGTCATTTCTCTACTCAAAGATATCAACAAGCATTAAGTGGCGCATTATTTACACCTGAAACATTCCAAAATGAAGTAAGACAAGGTATGTTGCTTAATCAACAGCGTTTTGCCTTTATGGGGAGTTCTTTTGCCTTACCAGGTGAAATTAAGCAATTTGTAAGATTATATATGCAGACTCGTGATTATAATTATCTTATAATTCCTGCCGCTCGTTTTGAGAAAGACATCAAAGTTTCAGATGATCAAATAAACGAATATTATAAAGAGCATCAAAAAGAATTTATGACTCCTGAGCAAGTGAGCATTGATTATGTCAAACTTGCGATGAGTGATATTCGCTCTAAAATCAGCATCTCAGATGATGACGTTAAAAAATACTATGATGAAAATCAAAATAATTTTTTAACTCCTGCACAATGGAAGGTTGCACATATTCTCTTTGCAGTACCTGGAGATGCATCACAAGCAGAAGTTGAGCAAATTAAGAAAAATGCTGAGGATGCATATAATGAATTGAAAAAAGCACCTCAACAGTTTGATCAATTTGTTGCTTCTAAATCAGATGATAAATTATCTATAGCGGATAAAGGGGTCCTTCCTTGGATTACAGCAGGTCAGAATGAATACGGGAAGTTGTTATCGTCACTAACAACACCTGGAGAAATTTCTGCTCCTATAAAAACAAAATATGGTTATGAGATATTTAAATTAATAGATTATAAGCCTGTAACAACCCGATCTTTGGTTGAAGTTGATTCTATGATCAGAGAGCAACTTGCTACGGATATGGCTCAGGCTCAATACGCGCAAGCTTTAGAGCAATTATCAGATTTAAGTTATCAATCTCCTGATTCTCTTAAACCAGTCTCAGAAGCTTTAGGCTTAAAGATTCAGCATACTGAACCATTTTCACGTTTTTCTGGTACAGATCCTATAACACAGAATAAGCAAGTTATTAATACTGCTTTTAGCCATGATGTCCTTGATCTTGGTAATAATAGTGATCCTATCCAATTAGACAATGACGCAGTTATAGTATTGCGAGTGAATCAGCATATACTTACTAAGAAGCAATCTGTAGCTACAGTGCATAATCAAATTAAGACACTTCTTACTAAAAAATTTGCTGAAGAAAAAGCAAAAGAAGTTGGATCTAATTTATTAAATCCCGTTGAAGATAAAAAGCAACAAGAGTTAATGCATGCAAATCAACTACAATGGCAGGGTGTGGCAAATGCGGCTAGAGATAATGATATATCTAATGCCATGATTAATGATTTAGCATTCAATTTACTAAGACCTGAAAGCCGGGATGGTGTGGTTTTAGATAATGGTGATTACGTTATAGTGAAGCTTAAGCGTATTAATGATGGAAAATTGAGTGCTTTGGATAATGAGCAGAAGAATAGCTTGATTCAGCAAATAGAAGCAAGTTATGGCATGATGGATTATGATTTATATGTAAATAATTTAATGAAACATGCGGTGATCAATAAGCATTAAGAGAGATACTGCTCGTAATGTTATCATCCATAATATCAAAGATTTGTTCCTGTTAAAGCAGATCTTATCAGAAAACCTTACACAGTTGGGCTTTTGGCCCAACATCCAAAGATGGCACTCCTCCAAGATTCAAGATCGAATCCTGATCGATTACAAAAATTGAATTGAGTTTAATGTCGGGCAATGTGTTGCCCGACCTACGATATAAGAATTTAAGCTAGATCGCTCATGGAGGATACTGCATGATAACCTGCATCTACATGAACTACTTCGCCGGTGATACCTGAGGCTAATCTAGAGCAAAGAAATGCGGCAGTATTTCCTACTTCTTCAATAGTTACATTCCTTTGTAATGGAGTGACACTAGCATAAGCTGTTTGAATTTTACGGAAATCCTTAATGCCTGCAGCAGCTAGGGTTTTAATTGGCCCTGCTGAGATAGCATTTACTCTTAGTCCTTTTGCGCCTAAACTGGCTGCCAAATAGCGCACAGACGCTTCTAAGCTTGCTTTAGCAATTCCCATAACATTATAGTTAGGTACCGCCTTCTCTGCGCCATAATAACTTAGAGTTAATATAGAACCCTCAGTTCCTTCCATCAAAGGTAAAGCTGCTTGAGCAAGACCAACTAGACTATAAGCGCTAATATCATGAGCAATTCTAAAACCTTCTCTAGTTGTATTCTCGACAAAATCACCACTAATTTGATCTGCAGGAGCAAAAGCTACAGAGTGAATGAGTATGTCGAATTTACTCCAATGTTGACCTAGATTGGTAAAAAGAGCTTTGATCTCTTCATCTGAAGCGACATCACAAGGGAAAGTAAGTTTAGAGTCAAATTCAGCAGCCATCGTTTCAACGCGAGATTGCAGTCTGTCATTTTGATAGGTGAAAGCCAGTTCAGCCCCTTGCTCATGGAAAGCCTTTGCGATACCGTAAGCAATAGAACGATTACTTGCTAATCCAATAATTAACGCTTTTTTTCCAGCTAAAAATCCCACAGTATTCTCCTTTCTCTTATTCTTTTTTAGTCGTATGACTCGCTAATAATTCACGCATTTTTGCTTGGATCATTTCAATAGCAATTCTATTTTCTCCACCACGTGGAACTATTATGTCCGCATATCGACTTGATGGTTCAATAAATTGAAGATACATTGGTCTAACAGTAGTTTCATATTGATGAACCACTGACTCAAACGTTCTATGTCGTTCTACTACGTCTCTCTTTAAACGTCGAGTTAAACATACATCGAGAGGGGTAGACATAAAAATACGAATATCCATAATTTCACGCAACGCTTTATCGCTAAAAAGCAGAATGCCTTCTAATACAATAATCGCATGTTGTCCTATAGTTCTGGTTTCAGATAAGCGCAAATGCTTGGAGTGTGAATAAATAGGAATATTAACAGATTGACCTAGCCTTAATTGGCGTAAATGATCACAAAGTAATGCATGGTCGAAAGAGTCAGGATGATCGTAATTGATTTTTTCTCTTTCAGCGAAAGGTAAATGGCCATTGTCTTTATAATAGGCATCTTCAGAGATTACTACGACTTGGTCTGAACCTAACTCATTAACTATTGTATTGGCTAAAAGGCTTTTACCGGAAGCAGACGGGCCGGAAATCCCGATAATTATTGCTTGTTTACTCATTGGTGATGTCATTAGAAATTTTGTGCAAATAGTAAGGGTTTTTTGCGTCAAATTCAATCGAATAAACGTTTTAAATGTTGACGCAGCCTCTACTATTCTTAAAAATTTAGCAATAATGGTCAAATAATATTTTCTGAAAAGGTCTATCGTTGATGTAGGTAAAACGAGAATTTGAAATTGAGAACATAATGAATTATGAACAGCAGATATCAAAAGTAATTGAGTACATAGGTCAACATCTTGATGACAAGCTCACCTTAAGCCAATTGAGTGGGATTGCCTGTTTTTCAAAATATCATTTTCATCGTTTATTTACCGCTTATACGGGATTATCTTTGCAGCAATATATACGCTGGCTACGCCTAAAACGGGCTGCTCATCAGCTAATTGTTGAGAATGATAAATCAATTATTGATATTGCAATCAATGCCGGCTTTGAGTCTCACGAGTCTTTTACTAGAGCATTTAAACACAGTTGTGGTATTACCCCTAGTGAGTTTAGAACTCAGTCAAATTGGCATATGTGGGAAAAACAGCCTTATTGCTTGCCTAAGAAAGGTGAAATAATAATGAATGTAGTGATTAAGAAGATGAATGAACGACGTTTAGCAGTAGTCGAGCATCGAGGAGATCCTCAAAAAATAGGAGAAAGTGTCAATAAGTTAATACAGTGGACACAAGCTCAGGTCATAAATGTGACACCTAAAGCGGGCGAGTCCTTTGGATTTGCTTATGACGATCCAAAAACTACCCTTGCATCTGAGTTTCGTTTTGATCTTGGGGTAACTGTGCCAGAACAGTTGAAGTTGCAAGAGGATATTATAGAAAAACGTTTGCCTGCTGGCCGTTACGCCGTAGCTGTACATAAGGGATCACGAGATAATATTGGTGAAACAGTATACTCTTTATATCGTGATTGGCTGCCTAGTTCAAATGAGGAACTGGGGGATTTACCTTGCATTTTTTGCTACTACAATTTTGATCATGAAGTGGCTGAAACGGGATTGTTAACAGAATGTTGGTTATTATTAAAATAGATTTCTTCCTATTTTATTATAGCTAAAATCACTGGCTTCGCGTCCATATACTAGACAACTCTATTGGGTGGGAAATAGGTCTATTATAGAGTGGAAGTACTTGGAGAACTTATATCCTGTGTAGACGTTAGTATTTTTGTGATTTGTCCCACCCTATCAATCAATCCAAGTGCAACAATAAATTGCTCTTTTAACAGAGGAGACACCTGCGGTAATTCATTGAATACACTGCATGCCTCTTCATTACAGCTATTAAATAACGTTAAATGGGGATCATAATCTTTAAAGGAGGCATTCAATGGTTTTTTGATAATTGCAGCGACCTCTAGATGAATGCGAGTAAGTTCATCCAAATGATCTGGCATTAATGATATCCAACATACCCCCCCCCATTGAGGATGACTCTCATAAGATTTGCTTCGCCTAGTTGTAAAGGAAAGAGTTAATGGGGTAGGGTTAAATTAGATATTTGGTGTCATATGTTTTCTATATTCTTACTGTCCATAGCAAAATGGCATAAAGAAATATGGGGGAAGGAAGATGTCCCTAAACAGTAAGTATCAGGATGCGCTGTCGATGAAAGTTCATGTGCCACTTGAATAAAACTCTTCTGATTATGGCTTGGGATATAGGCGATATTATATCTGAGAATCAAAGCGAACTCTTGTTTGAGGGGATTTAATTTATTATTGTAGCCTGGTTGCCCGCAACCAGGAAGCGGATGCTTAATTCCGGTTGAGAACAACCGAGCTACAGCGTTATTACATGGATTTTTTAGCCAGTCTATCAAAAATATGTTTTGGAAGTAATAGCCAATAATGGCCTTCATTTTTCATATGCTCGCCAAGAAATGCTGCGATCTTACCTGTACCCCAATAGATATCACCACGCATAAAACCACGAATTGCGCCGCCTGTGTCTTGAGCAATCATGAGGCGTTGCAACTGTTTATCATCGCTCTTTTGGACATCAGGTTTTTTAGTATCTAGCCAGAGTGGGGCGCCAATAGGGATCCATTTTTTGTCAACAGCTAAAGAATAACCAGGTGTCAATGCTATGTCATGAGTTCCCAATGCCAAAGGTTTTTTTAAGTTTTCGAAAAACACAAAGGATTTATTTTTTTGTATGAGCGCATCTGCTTTATCAGAGTGATTTTCTAGATAACGAATAATAGCTGATTTAGATGCCGTATGTCTTGTCATGATCCCTTTATCAATAAGTACTTTTCCAATAGAGGTATAAGGTGCACCATTTTCACCTGCATAGCCAAGATACATATTTTTACCATTTGGGAGTTTAATAACTCCAGAACCTTCTATTTCTAAAAAAAGCCTTTCTATTGGGCTATGGATCCAGGCAATTACAGGTGCTTTTTTCTTAATAGCTCCATTATCGATTTGTTCACGAGTATAATTTGCTGATCCTTTAGGTAGTCCATAAATGGGTGTATTGTATTTTGACGTTTGCTTTAGACTACCCTCTAATTGAGGCATGTAATAACCAGTGAATAAACCATGAACTGGTTTTTTTTGTTCAAACTCTATAGGGTGGAACCATTTTTCAAAAAAATTCCTTGCCGTTTCCTCTGAAACATCATCAAAATCCAATGCCGCTTTGCATGCTGGATGCCAGTCTCCGGCTTTTAATTTAATATGTCTGGATCCTGTTGGGTGTGATGGTTCTTGCTTTAAAAACTTCTTACAAGATATCTGAAATGCAAGTAGCGATTTCTTAACGTCTGCTGTATCCCAACCGGGCAACTCATCAAAAGATACTTTAGTTAAAGCAAGATTCTTTACAGCACTATTTCTTATAATGATCTTTTTCGTATGGTGTTTAATAGAAGTTTTTGGGGATGCAGTTACTTTCTTGGCAGTTTTCTTCTGTAAGACAATTTTTTCGACGGCGTTGTTTTTGATCGTTTCTTTTTGCGAAGCAATTTTATCTGAAGAGTTGACTATAATTGCTGCTTTTTGTGAAGCACTATTCGCAGCGATCAGGCTAATTGCTAGTGTCTTAAATACATTTTGATTTGCAGTACCGATTTGAGCTACGGTCTTTTGTATAGAGAGAGTCTTAATCGTCTCATTTTTAGCAGGTGTCAAGACCCTTGGGGCCTTATTATGGAGCAAGGACCCGGCAAAGCCGAACGTAAGAATAATAGTACCGGTTATCGTAAAAATTATTTTTCTATTCATAGCTGAGGCAATTTTACACAAAATGAAATTTAAGGCAACGTTTTTCTGCATATTTTAAAGAACAAGTGATTAAAAATGATGATAAGTCTCTGTATAAAATGAAGAATTTCGTTGAGCAGTTATACAGAGCTCCTAATATAAAAAGAGTATTTATTCGATTTTTATCTCAGAATTTTATGCCATGTTTTACAGAGCACGTATCCCCAAGTTTTATATCGGTGAGGTATTCTTCAAATATGTGGTAATTATTATTATGTGAACCGATGTTGATTATTGGAAATAAAATATGTTGAAAAAAGGCTGAACGTTTTTCAATTTCTTCTCTATATATTTGGGCTACAATTTGGGGATCATTGTGAAAAGCGCCACATCCCCAGGCTCCGAGGATCACGTGAGCTTTTCTCGCAAGAATCAATGTATCCAATTGCGCGGCAATGCGCCGTCTTAAATCCATTTTATATTCTTCTTCTGACCCGTATTGGGATCTTTGTGTGTTAGTGACAAATTCTGGAGCAGCAGATCTTAATTCATAAAATGGAAAAATTTCTGATGTAGGGAGAAAAGCATAGCTTAGGTCGGCATCTGACGTAGGGATACCGCTTCCAAATGAATCCATATCCGATGGTAGGTGTATTTCTGGTCCTCTAAAGCATATTCTGGGTTCTGCACTAATAAGCACTTTATATTTTGGAGAGAGGTGTTGTTTGTGGTTCTCATTTAGCACATGAAGTTCTTTATTTGTCATTATTGCTTTTGCTTCTATCAGATTTCTTTTGTATCTATTATATTGGAATGTATTAGTCTCTTGATTTAAATAAACCCCTTCATCCAATAATGAGCGTATGCAGGTACTTCTATGCCACATGTTTTCTTCTTGAGCACTTCCACCTTCCAATACGGCGCCGCCAGGATAAAGGGAGTTAGCCATATTCAGTACGGCATAAATAACGCCATATGTTTTTGTCGCTTTAAGAGTAGCCAGTCCCCAATCTTGGCAAACCACTTCAACGATTGATGGGGATGACAATTTGTTTTCTGTCCATTGAGCTATGTTAACTTCCATATGGTTTTGTAACGCATGGTAGTGTATAGGGTCTGTAACATAATTCACAGTTTTTCCCATACTTTCATGGCGCCATTTGTTACCAGAAAATAGTCCGCTGAAAAAATCTGGTTTATGAACAGCATGTATTTCCTTGATTAAGGTAAATGACTTTTGAACAGGTTTGAAGAGGTTGAGTTTGGAGCGCATATTTTTAAATCCTATATTTTTATATCCGAGCATGCTATTTGTTGAGTATCCATTAGCTAAATAATTAACGATCTACTAGTGAAATAAAACCTAGTTGAGGTATATATTATACCTCAACTAGTTTAATTCATTCCATTGGTGTAATAATTGGTATTTGTGGTTCTTCTCTTGCTGTTATTAGTGGATGAGATTTAAGTTTTTCCGTGACGTACTCTAGAAGAGCAGCCTGATTGCCAATTGTAATGCTTCGGGGTACAGCAGTTATTCTTTGAGTTTCTGGCGTTTCATAAAGAGCGTTTAATTCATCTAACTCACATGAACTGAGTAGCGCTTCAGCGTCTTCTATGGTAATCAAACGCTGATCTGCGTTTATTAGGTGCATCCGTCGGGCATTTCGATTCATTATTTTAAAATCATCCGGGGTGTCATAGATGGCGACTTCAATTGCATAAATTCTTTTCATGAACTCAGGGTTTTTCCACTCTCTTACATAGGCAATCTCACTAGTCGACATTAATTTAGATAATATACGTCCTGGTCCGCAGACTTCAAATATACTCATTAGATCATCGGTCACCACGGGCCTCCAATCATCAGTATCGGAAGTACCTAATACAGCAGTAACTTCGTTATTATTTTGGGCCATTGCCACTATACTTTGGTAAGCATAGGGATTATGTGTCATTTGCTCCTGTTGCTTTTCATCATATCGTCTAAACATTTCTTCATTTAGATATAACAGTTTATGAGGAATTGTATATACTTTCGGAAGTCCTGTAACGATTATATAACCTTTACATGGTACGATAGATAAGCCTGCAGCATAAGGTTTGACTGTTTCTTTGCAAGGAGAAAAGGAAAGAAAATATTTACTGTCATTATCGCGAATATAACCTACTATATCGAAGGATGGTAATTTGGAGTTATGTGTAAAATTTTTTCCTAAGCGATTGGACTCTAATAAATGCGTTACTTCAGCTGTTCCTTCAGAACCTCTATAGATTAGATCCGAGCCTGATGGAAGTCTCTCTCTTAGTAATTGTGCTCGATCAGTAATTTCTTTTGATTGAAACGTAGTATAGGTTAGATCAAATTTATTGAATTGTAATGCTTTTGCAGAAGGAGAGACACCCTCTACTGCCGTAGAAAAAAATCGTCGCATAGATATTAATTTTTCAAACTTGTCTATCATGTTTTAAGTCTCCAAATACAAGCAAACTAATTAAAATTTGTCGGTTATAACTCTAGAAGGTACATTGATTTATAAATGTTTTTAAAAGTTCAGCGTGAGAACCAAAGAAGCTATGAGGTATACTCGCTGGGTTTAACCTCATAAACAATGATCATATTATTTATTATTTGAATGAGGTCTATTTTGGCGACATAACTGTTTAATAATTAAAACTAGGCAGGGACCATTCCTCTAATTCTCCATATGAGAGAAGATAAGCCGCATGATGATATTATACATTTTGTTTAAATTAAAGTCAAGTTGTATTTTATGATGAGTTATCTAAGCTTCCTAGAAGATGAACTTTTGTTAAAGCGCTCGTTTTTTTGTGTAATACCACTTCACTAAATCAGGTGAACTACCTTCTTCTAGATTTTCCGAACCAATTGTCTTTTTTCCCTGAGCTTTGGGCATAACTTCCTTGAGCTTCCATTGATTCTCTAGGAGGCCAAAGGTCCAGTATTCTTCAAAGGCAGTTACATCATCATCTTGGCTCAGAATCATACCGTGTTGTCGTCGTATTCTTTGCGCGTGAGCGATAATTCTGGCAGTAAATTCATTTTTTTCTTTATCATTGAAACTTCTCACCAGAAGAATATCTACTTTTCGCACACAGAAGTTACGGTATTCAATAGTGTTGCCTTGTGCCTTCCATGTAGTTATTCTTTGATTAAATAGCTCTGCAATAAAGGGATATAATTGCGCTCTGGCCTCTTGACTGAGTTCTCCTGCCTCAAGAGCCAAGTGAATATTAGTAAAAACTAAACGAGCGCGGTTTAGCATGGCTTGTTTATCCCAGAGCTTATTATTTTGCACCAAAAAATTGAGCATGCGTTCCACTTTATTGGCTTTGGCTTCTACATCTTGGGGTAGCCATGGACCTGACTTACCGAGGTTATCTACTTTATCTTGATAAATTTTCTCTATTTGACCATCGGTAAATAATTCACAAAAATTTTCCTCTTTTAAATAATCTGATTCACGTGATTGCTCAATTTCTCGTAGCCTCCATTCGGGGTCTTGCAATTGGAATGTCCAAAACTCTTGAAAGGTTTCTGGTTTTTGATCTCCACGTAGGTACTTTCCAGTGCGGTCATCCACATAATAATCGCGGGCAGAAGCAGTGATTAAAGCAGTAAATTCACGTTGATATTTCTTTTCGGTATAACGCACGTTAACTATATCGATGCTTAAAATTTGTAAGCGGTCAATTCTATTGATTTCATGATTACGAATCATACCTTCTATTTGTTGGTTATGTTGGTAAAACAGATCGGGCATAAGTAATTGTTCCATTGGTGCGTAATTTCTTTTCATCCATGATTCTTGTAGTAAAAAGAATGTAGAGTGAATGAATTTTTTGAGCGTAGTCGCCTTCATGGTTTCATCTTGACTTGAAATGAAATCCAATAGTTTTTGGGTTTTCAGTGATTTTTGTTCAATAGTTTTTCGAGAGTAGTTGTAATCTAGATTTTTACTATCTTTTTTTGCTTGTTTAATAATCACCACCAAAATGATAGCTATTACGATAAAGAAAATAAAAGAATCACTTCCATCTGAATTACTGTGGAATCCTATTCCTCCTTTATTATGTACCAGAAAGTTATCGGCAATAAAAGTATGAGGAGATGAGACAGAGAGATTAAATACAACTTGCTCTGATTCGCTATGCAATGATCGAACAATTGCAGTTTGCATTCCCCGGGGTTGTTTAAAAAGAAGGACATCTTGTGTTTTGAGTCGGCCTGCTAGTACAAAATCGCCATTTTGCAGAGCAATAGGATGTTCTTTAGTGGTATGCAAGATGCCTAAATTAGTTTTAATGGATAAGATTTTGGAGCGAGTTACAAACGTAGATTGAATGCGTGTCGCAAATTCTTGCCCATTACGATTAATAGATAAAACCCAATCTCCGGGAGTAAGATGCTCTATAGCTTTACTACCAGTTGGCGTTTTAATTTTAGTGCCAGCAGGGAAACAACCGCCACCGCCGCCTCCTCCTTTGTTGTGAACAGCTAAACCAGCAGCAAAATAGGTATGTGGTTCATCAGTTTGAAGATTAAAAACAGTGGTTTCCCCATTAAGTTGAGCTATATGGGTAATGGCTTCTTTTATTAGTTTTTTTCCGTTAAAGGCATATATTGAATCACCAGGATGCAATGACTCTACCGTCTTAAATTCACCATGACCAATATAAAATGGATGTTCTCCAGTTACCTTAATAGCAATCGTTTTGGTGCTTACAACATAATAGGAGGTCACCTGATGTGTTAAAACAGCTCGAACTTTGGTCGTTACGATAGTGCCATCAGTATCATAAGCTTGCACTTGATCCCCAGGACGAATTTGATTAATTGCTACACTTGAACCATTACTAAGTAAAATAGGGGTATTAGGTAAAAAACATCCCTTATTATGCACTAAAATATCATTAGCAAAATAAGTAGCCCCTGAGTCGACTAATAAATTGAAAGCGGGTTTTTGAGATTTAATTGATCCAACAGCAATAATAGGTGTCGTTTGCCATTGATTGTTCTGCCAAATAATAACCTTATCACCTGGATGGAGATTTGCTGCTCGACGAAATTCCCCTTGCTTTATTGCAAAAAGATGTTCTTTAGTGACATGTATGATGCCGGTAGTTAATTTTAATTCTAGATAATATTCGGGTATGACTTTACTTGTGGAAACAATCTTGGTTATTTTGCGTTTTCCCTGGATATTACCCCATACCCAATCGCCAGTATGTAGTTGTTCAATGGCTCGTGGGCCTTGGGGCGTTGCTATCAAAGTGCCTTGTTCAAAACAACCACCACCTCCGCGGCTCCAACTATTGAAACTAGCTACAATAAGAGCTCCTAAAAGGAATGTAGAGAAAAATAACTGTTTGCAATAGTCTGAGTTCATCCGTGCAAGCCTGCGATCATTCCTCCTAAAACTGATGCTGCGATAATGATACTAACACCAATAATAGCAGCAGCTACTACCCGACCAAAATATTCTGCTACCGCCTCGTTTCCACGCAAAATTTCTTTTGCCTCATCAATATCTGGAGTACTTTTATCGATAATTCGAGGTAAAATAGTGGCAACTATTACTATTAACACTGTGCCAACTAACGCACCAATAACAGTGAATGATATAGCCCAACAGAGGTTACTTAATACTTGAGTAAACATATAGAGGAGCTCTCCTTGAATTCCATTCCGTGATCTTAATACAAGACCCTAGTTACTTCCTATAAACTTAAAGCCTCACAGGAAAAGAGTCAAGGGAGTAGGTAAGCATTCGTAGGGCAATCGCGCTAAAAATCGCTTGACATTAGAATCTGAGCGAGATACCGATTATCCCAACCTGCTTTATTTCG
>DAIAOV010000054.1 GCA_027437055.1 Legionella sp.
GCATCTTGATGGGCTATTTGTATACTGCGTTCGCAAAGCCAAATCGTTTGTGAGAGGGTCAATGTTTGCGGACGTTCGAAAACCCTTTTAAGTAATACGGATAAAATGTTCTGTTCCGTAATATGCTCTAGTAGCTTGTTTAATTCCCCAGAATTTTTTAATTGTTCTTCATCTAATGTGTTAAGCCAATGCAAAAATCCATCAATGATCGGGTTGATATCTTGGGGCGTTGTACCAGCCATGAACGAGCTCCAACATAACCAATAATATTGGACCAGAGGATGATCTACGTTCTCTTTCGAAGTGAGATTGACCATTGCTGCGGTATAGGCTTTCATACTTCTTTGGGCGTGTTGAGTTAGCCAGGCTGCGCTTTTTTTAAGAGGGACATTTGCTTTTTTTCTATACTGAGCAGGGTCACATATAAGCTAGCATCGGCACTAAATAGCTGTCTCTCTCTACCTTGTTGCTCCGATTGTGCTGCAAAAGATCTAAGTTCCGGTATTGGATTACTCAGGAAGAGTAACCGTTGCAGAGATAAAATTGTGTTGAGTTTATCGGAAGAGTAACTTTCAATTTGCTCCGCACTAAGCTCTATAAGGCTTGTAGGTTGGGGAGCATTTTCTTGCTTTATTTGTTTGTTGAGTTCTGCTTGCACTATCTGCGAAGCTCGTTCTTTATGTGGTGAGTGGATTATTTTCTCTAGCAAATCAAAATACACCACAGGACTGTTAATGGCCGCATGAATAATATATTGGATCAATTGTATATTAAGATTAAGAAGAATCTCCTGAGTTTTATGTGGTTTATCTAATATCTTATCTAAATTTTGAAGATAGGGATGTGGTTCGCAGTCTGGATTGAGAAATAATGCTTTATAGGAGTTCAAACAATGAATCAAGATATCATTGGCTAGGCATTTTTCTGCTAAATACTCTAATCTTTCGTTGTTATGAGCATCCGATGCATAGCCCAAACCCAGTTTGGTTATTTGCTCAAGCCTCTTGGAGACATGTGCAATACGTTGAGCCATTTGCTCTAATTCTACTTGTAACCAGGCATCTTGAAGAGACTCATTTCGTAGTGAAGAGAGACATAGTGTTGCTACCTGCTCGTCATTTAGCTCCAGCTCCTTAGTACGTCTAGCCAGACAAAGAAGATTTTTTAATGTCAATAAATTGAGAGACTCAGCTACTGTTATCAGTTGATTTAGTGTTGTTGAATCTATGTTTAATAATTGCTTTATTAATTCTGTTATTGGCACTGCTAGATTTAGCTTTTGTAATAGTTGTTGGGCTTTATGACAAGCTTGCTCTTGTTCAGAAAAAGAATTGATTAGAATTGATAATTTGTCAGGTTTTATTGAGGTAATAAAATGTTGTACGCTTGTTTCGTCTATAAATGTGGATAAAGAAGAAAAAAGAGCGCATTGAATAAGCCATTGATTTATTTGGTTATTATCAACTAATGATGCTGCATTTAATCCAACTGTTAATAGTTCAGTACAATTAGGCTCAGGCTCTAGGCCGAAACGTTTTAACCAATCAGTATGTAAATCATAGGCATTACTCAGTAAGTTTAATTCTTCTTGCTGAAAAGTTATAGCAGGATAATTGGTGTTAAAAAAATCGAATAACTGAGGGAGGGAAAAGAACTTTATAGTTTGTAACTGAGAAGAGTAATTGCTTAAGGTATTTTGTAATGATCGATGATGTTCTTGATCTACAAGGGCCATCTGAGAAAGATACGATTGTAATAATGGGATTAATTGAGTTGATAGAGTTTTTTCTATCTCTGCGTTTATAGGTAAAGTTAAAAAAGATAGTAAACACTCCTTATAGAGGTCAGTTTGTTCAATAGCTCGTTTTGTTGCTTCAGGTGTTTTCTTCTCTTTATAAATACGGATAATTTCCAATAGGCCATCATGTATTAAGGATAGTTGTTGTTGCCATTGGGCCGATTGTAATAAAGTAAGTGGGTTTTGTGTTTTGTTGTTGAAGGGAGTAAAAAATACAGATAAGGCTGCTATTTTTTGATTTAAATAAAATTGGTATTTTACTGTTTTAAAAATATCTTCTGGTGTTAATTGTTCAATAGCTTGTGCTGGGTATAATTTGAGAGTTTCCTCATTCATTACGTTATTGTAAGCTGCTTTGTTTAGATAACTGTGCTCATTGATCTCCATATCTAAAGTAGGGTGCTGTAAATACTCATGAAGATAGTCATGGTAGTAGGGCTTTTCTTGTAATACCTCGTTTAATATTTGTTGCTCTTTTTTATCAATAGTGAAATTAGCTAGGGTAGCGAGTGCTTCTGGTGTGATAAGCCATTGTTCTAGTGTTCGACTAAGTGTATTTGCATTTTGGCCATAAATTTGAAACAACTTCCTTGTAAATTTGCTGAGAGTATCTACTGGTATATCGCTATTTAAAATGGCTATCAAGTCTGCGGAGGAGCGTATATAGGCAAATAATTGGGCTTGCTGAATAGATGATAAACTTTCTAACCCCTTTTTATGGGTTAATAATCCTTTGGCAATAAGTTGTGGATTTTCATGGCTATCAAGTAATTGAAATAACTCAATAGGCTCAAGTATATCAGTTAATACTGATAGAGATTGGAGGTGAACTTCAGATAGTTGAGTTTTTGTTAATAATTGTTGGGATAACAGTATTTTCGATTCAGGAAGATGCCAGTTTAATAACGCGATGAATTGTTCAGCACTCAACTCTGAAGGAGGATTAAATAAGATGGATTGTAGTATTTTTTTCCATAAAGGATTGTTTGTTAATTGAGGATCTAGTTGTGCTGGTTGGCAATTAATAAGTAGGTGCATCAACGTATGATTATTTATGGATAAGTTTTTTAAATCAAGGGTAGAAATCCATCTTACTACAGTATGTGAAAAAGCCTCTTCTTTACTAAGCAATTGCCCCCAGTGCGGTTCTTTGTCAATAAGCATAGTTATTATGCTTCTCATGAGTTGATCTAATTCTGCAAAGTCTCTTTTGTTTTCTGCCTGCTTAATAAGAGCATCCAGTAAATTTAGGTAATCAACAATAAGATCTCTATCGACTGAATTTTGGCCGAATAATGAGGTGTTTTCATCTAGGAGCAAGTCTTGAAGTATGTGAAGGAGTGAACTGTTTATCTTGGTTGTTTTTAGTTGACTTAGTATTGTTTGGATAAACCGTCGCCTCCAGCTCTGATCTTGCTCTTTAACATAACGGTGGACGCTTATTAATGGGATGGTAGCATTACTTTCGGTAGATAATTGGCTCGCTATCTGAGCAAATATATCAGGGAAGGCTAACGTTTTTTTCTGTAAAATCGTTGCTAGTAACGATGTTCTAGGTGGTAAAAGAGACAGTATTTTTCCTAAATTTAATTTGTGTACACCATGCTTTGCAATTAGCGCATCCAGCCAAGTTGGGGCTTGTTCCATTAATTGAGTATCTGGTATATTTTGCATAAGCCAATACCAGTGTGCGGGATCAAGTTGTGGTAAAAACGTACTAAATAATGGATGGTGTACGATGAATCGATAGATCTGTTCGCTCAGTATAGGATTATTATTAGAATAGCGAATGTGTTCTAATAATTTTTTAATAAAATTTAATTGTTCTTCATAAGTTAATTTTTTTAACCAAAAAGTCGCTTTTTTCCAATTAATCGGAGTGTTGGGAGAATGAACGAGAAGAACAATAAGGGTCTCTAAGTCAATATTTTGGGGAATGCCCCTTGTTTTGGCAAGTCTTAAAGAGCTGAGATAAGGCTCTTGTCTCATGTACTCCAGTTGTGACGCCTGTATTAATGCTAAATTAAAATATTCAGAACGTGACGTTTGGACTAGAGTAAAGAAGTCCTCTTCTTTGTAACTTATTTCCGGGGATATTAATTCCCAACAGGATTTCATTATTCCAGAAAGATTTTTTCTGCCTGTGGGGGTTCTATTATTTTCTGTAGCGCGTAGTGTACTAAACACGGAATTAAACTGATCAGGATGGGCATGAAAATGGGTCGACCAGATGAGAGCAATTCGTTTAAGTCTATCTTCACTAAATTCGTAACAATTAAGCACGGCATCCATTCTATGCTTTATAGCATCTTCAGGATTGGTCCATGTGACTAATGAATACACCGTGGAATAGCTTGTCGTCAAATGAGACATGCATTCAGGAGTTTCTAAAAGAGCATCTGCCAAAACTTTTGCACAAGGATGTTGCTGCCATTGATTAATTGCTGCGCTTGGGGTTGGCTCACAATACAAACGCTGACAAAAAATAAGTAATACCTGGTTGATAGTCGTTTTATATTCGCTAAATGGGCAGGCATGAGTTAATAGCTTTTCAAGCAAATTGATCAGTGCTTTGTCATCCAATTGCGATAAAAACTCATTAAGCAGTTCTGGATGGATAATTGGGGTATTTCTTAATAAATAAAATAACTGGGTATGCTTTTCTGGGTATTTAAATAGTTCTATAAAACAGGAAAAATAGCCTTTATCTAGTTCTTGAGTAAATATTGATAAATAGAGGGTTAATAAGTCCTTATCAGAAAGACCTTTAAGAAAGGCGACAATAAGCTCGATTTCATGGGGATGCTCTTTGATAAATAACACACACTGAGGAATTAAAAGAGCGTTATTTCTATTAACTTCTATTAATGCTTGCAGCCATTGGCTAATCAATTGGGGTGATGATAAATGCTTAATAGCTACTGTAATGGCTAACTGTGCTGTGTTTTCTGGTGAGGCACTGACCATAATTGCTAATTGTTTTAACAATTTTTGCGGAGCGAGCAGTTTATTAATGTGAGAGCAAAATAAATGGATAAAATCAGTAATTAATTCCTCATCAGGATAATATCCCATTGGTCCTGTTATGAGCATGTGTTGATGATAGAGCCCTAATTGCTCTATATTGATTTTTTTAAAGCACGATTGTCTTAAAGATCGCTCTTTAATCTTGGAATGGATTAAGAAATCAATGGCCATTTGGTGCTCGCCTAGAGTCGCAACATCAAGACCATTAGCAACGATATTAACATTTTTTGTTGCGTCGAATACTTTATCTAAGAACTGTATGGCTTTGCTTATTGTATTCGGTTGTTGTTGGATGATTTTTAGATAGAGTTGGAACCACTCTTTTACATCAGGGGCGGAAACTGTAGTGAGTATGATGATTAATTTAGATTCTATTTTCTTGATAAAATGATGATCGTTCCAATCATAAAATTGATATTCCTTTAATATTCTATGGAGCAACTCTTTTTGTTTCGTTGTGTCGCTCTCAATTTCGAGTAATTGTCCTATTAATAAATTAGCTAGCACTGGATTATCATTTAGCATCGCCTGCAAAGTTAGCTCATTCTGAGATACATGTAACGCCAAAAATGTTAATAATTGCTTATAGTTTGAGGTGTGTATGCGGATTAATTGCTTTTGATTCGAACCAAGTGTTTTCTTGCTTGGTTGTAAAGTATTTTGTTCCGCTTGACGGCGTAAGTGTGTTAACAGAAGGCTTTGCTCTTTGCCATCTAATAATAAAAGTAGTTTCTCTATTTCGGGCTGATTTAAGAAGATTATAGGTGAATTGAGTAAAATATTTATCAAGGCTGTTTGATGTGTTTTGGCATCCCCTGTTAAAGAATTAATATATTCGACCCAAGTTTTTAAGCAGGAATAATTAAAATTACTGGCGTTCAATAATCTGGAAAATAGCGCCTCACTAATGGCATTAGGCAAGCATTTTAATATACCTATTAATGTTTCATGTTGATAATGTAATTTTATCCCTTTAGCTAGAGAGAATAATGGTTGTTCCCACGCTGCTGCGTCATCTGAACGTTGGCTTTTTAAATCATTAATAAGCAACTGGCAGGCATGAGTATCTTTTTGAGATATAGGCAGAATAAAATCAACCACGCGATCCTCCTTGACCATAAGCTAGCAAACTTTCTTGGTACCTATTCATCCAGAAAAAGTGAAATACCCAGAAGGAATAGTTTAAATCAGGCTTAAACGGTTTCTTTAGATTCAAGAAAGAGACCTCGACTGATTGCCACGTTGCTGATATTTTTTCATTCCTCGAAAAAAAACTGCTAGTTAGGCAAAAGGTCTATTCAATAATGGTTGTAATCAGAATAACGGGTTGGAAAAAAAATTCAATAGTTGTTTTAAAATTGATATAAAAATGAGGGAGACATTTAGGGTTATGCTTTGTCATCGCGTAAACAGTTATGCTGTATTTTAGTGTGGTAGAGATTATAAAAGTAACGTTGCCTCATAGACAAAAGTCGCGGGTCCAGTGAGCCTTATTGCTCCGTTCGTTTCCGGCCAATCAATGATCAAATTTCCTCCTGGGAGAGTCACCCTAATTTGTTCTGCTAGGTTGTAAAATAAACGACCGATAGCTGCTGCCGCTACAGCACCACTTCCACAAGCAAGAGTTTCACCACAACCTCGTTCATAGACACGTAAATTGATGTGATGTGGATTAATAATTTGCATAAATCCAGTATTGGTTTGCTCAGGAAAACGTGGATGCAGGCTAATCTGTGGACCTAAGAATTCAACAGGGGCTGTTGTGAGATCTGATACTAGTAGTACTGCATGAGGATTACCTACACTGATGGCATGAATAGAAATGTTTTGATCGTGATTTAGCTCCAGAGAATATTCAGGCTTTTGTTTTTCTGCGATAAAAGGAATTTTTTCAGGTCTTAGCTCTGGGATGCCCATTTCGACACTGACAGTATTATCTTGGTTAATATGCAATTCCATTTGAGTTGTACTGGTGGCAATCCGTAATGCTTTTTGGGTTGTTAAGCCGTAATGCTTGGCAAAAAGAGCCAAGCAACGCGCTCCATTGCCACATTGTCCCACCTCGTGGCCATCGGCATTAAAAATACGGTAATTAAAATCAATACCTTCTTTACGACTGGGCTCAATGAGCAGGCATTGGTCAAATCCTACGCCTGTATTACGCATGGCAAGAGAAGCAATTTGTTCTGGAGCAAGATCTACTTTTTGGTTAATACCATCGATAACCATGAAATCATTGCCTAAACCATGCATTTTTGTAAATCTTAGACTCATCGTCCTTCTCTCTAAATGTTGTTACAGGTTTTACTTTGTTGTATATTTTTGCGGCGGTTTTTGTGCTGCTTTATCCTGTGTTGGTAAGTATAAAGGACCTTTTTGTCCACAAGCAGATAACCCCCAAAAAGTAACACTAACCAGTAACGCTAATTTTATCAATTTCATCAAAACAACCATAAGTTAAAATGTAACCAGTTCACGCAATGGCGTGAACGGTTACGTTATAATTACACTCAGAATACCAGAGGGAAAGAATAACTATAAATTTATTATAATAAATTTATAGTTAAGATCAAAAATAGCATTACTTTACAAGGTAATTGTTATAGGCTAAAGGTTGGTATTTCTGCGTCCTCTGTTTCATCAACACTTGATGATGCAGATATTTGAGCGCGCTCACCTCTTACAACGGCTATTGATTCATGTACCGATTTCGTAAGACGACTATAGGATTTAGGATTTATATAAAACTGTTCATGACAATTTAATACTACTCCTCGAAAGTTTGTTTCAGCCCACTTTAGATCATACTTTAGTAAATCAGGAATCAAACACTCTCCACTATACACTGGTGTAACACGAATACTAATTTTGTCTGTCTTTTCGCTAAGGAGCTGTTCCCTAATGAATAATTCCACAGCTTCTAGAGTATTATAATTTGCTGCTGCGGTGGAGGGAACTAAATTTATAATTTCTTTAGCGAGCTCTTCTTTTTTAACGAAATCAGTAACAGTAATATCTTGTGTATCTCCCAAAAAATGGGCAATGAGGTGAGCCCAATGTATGGCGCGACCCTCAGTAGAGCTAATGTTTATGTCGTACGCTCTAAATACATCCGCAGCAGTAGCCCCCATTATAGAGCGGGCACTTTGTTGTCGTCTTTGCCCGCGACGTTCGATAATAACTTGGCGGGTTGCAGTATATTCAACTGGCTCAGCCTTTTCGAAGAGTAAATTAGTTAGAGTCTTGCAAACCTTTTGCTTCGGTGCGTTACTTTCCTGAACGCGCCCTTGCCCATGTTTTTTACTTTCTGGAGTTAAGTGTTTGAAGAATGTATGCTCATTGCGCTCTGTTGCTAACTTACATATGGGGCGTACTTTGCGGCCACCTGGAGTTTTTTGCAAATCCGAGCCTGGGTATCGTTTTTCTGGGGTTGCGCAAGATAAATGAGAAACAACTCTTACCCCTTTTCCTTTTAGATTTGTTGCTAGCTCGGAATCATCATTACCATCAGTTAGATAAACTAGCGGGTTAACTCCCCCATCATCAACATAACGGTATGGATGGTAACGTTTCACTGGTTCATTCGTTTCCGAACGCTTTCTTTTAACATTTCGTTGCGGGATAGGAGTGTTTAAAATCGCCACCAATTGTTCGTAATTGATTTTTTTAATCGAACTTAGTGCATTGAGGACAAATGGAGTTGTTAGCTTTTGCATTTTACTTATCTCAAATTTTGATATAAGTGCATTCCATTCTGTTCGGGTAACCAATATAGGCTCTAGCTCCATCCTTTTTAAAACACTATGCTTTAGAAATTGAATAATTTTTTTTGTGGCAAGCGATTGGTATTTTTGCAGTTCGGCAAGGAGATTGTTTTGTTCATCTGCTGTTATAAAGGAGGATGCTAACACATTAAAAGCTGTGTGGATTTGTTTAGCAGGAACGCCACTATGACCAGCAAGAACATTGAGGAAATGAGTTTTTGTCGACTCACTTTTCTCTTTAGCATAAGCATCGCAATAACGAAGCCATTCTTCGTTGCTGATCTCATGAGTGTAATCGTTAAGTATAAATTCGTGGATAAGTGTATCTAGCATGTCTTAAATAACTCTGAAGGCTAAATAGCCATTGTTAATGCAATTAAATTGTATTCTTGATACCATTGAGTGATGGTTCTACCGAAGAACCTTTATTCAATCTATGAATTAGCCTTAAGAACACATCGCTACTTACTAAACAAACAATTATATCATAAGAGAAGTAAAGTTTAATTAACAGTGCGACAAAATTTTAATCATTAATGTGGTGTTATTTACTTGAGAAAGTTGAGGTTTAGAGAAGTGATACTTTTATTGAGTAAATTTAAATCTAATGGTTAAAAATATTGTTGTTCCGTGTTTATTTTGGCGTTGTGATAACAGTTTATCGTATCTTTTTCGGATACTGAACTTGCACTGCTTCCATGCATTGGCGATAATTTGTTTTTTTGTGGAGACATGGTTTTGAGCGTTTATATAAGTGAGCCCAATGGGCGGGCGCAAGCGTGCGTCATTTGGATGCATGGCTTAGGTGCTGATGCTTCTGACATGGTCGGTTTGGCCGATCAATTGATGGTAAACGATGTGACGTTACGTCATGTATTTATTGATGCACCTTCTCGTCCTGTGACGTTGAATGGGGGGCTGGTTATGCCTGCTTGGTATGACATTACAGGAACGGAACTAGTCGATAGAGAGGATAAACAAGGTATAGAACAATCAGAGTTATTAATTCGACGAATCATTGAGTCGCAAGTGAAAGATGGTTTTGAATTAGGTCAGATTATTTTAGCTGGCTTTTCACAAGGAGGGGCTATGGCAATACATACGGCGCTTCGTACCCCAGGTTTATTAGCCGGTGTTGTTGCTTTATCTGCTTATTTGCCATTAGCATCAGAGACTAAGCCCATACTCGATGTTAACACACCATTTTTTATGGGGGCTGGACAATTTGATCCTCTTGTTTTACCAAAATGGTCGCATGAGAGCAGAGATTGGTTATTAACCAATGGATACGAGCATGTATCTTATTATCAATACCCAATGGAACACTCCATTTGTTTTGAGGAAATTAAAGACCTTAGTCTTTGGCTTAATAAGCAGGTTCAAGGAGTTTTACAATGACCATAGTTAGAAGAGCACGAACAGTCCCTTATTCCTGTGAGCAAATGTATGATTTGGTTAACGAAGTAGAGCTTTATGCTGAGTTTTTACCTTATTGTTCCGAGAGTAGAGTGCATCATAGGAATACTGATGAAGTACAGGCTACTTTAGTTATTGGGGCTGCGGGAATGAGTAAATCATTTACCACACGCAACCTATTACAAGAAAACAAAATGATAGAAATTCGTTTGGTTGATGGGCCTTTTAGCCATTTAGAGGGCTTTTGGCGTTTTGATGAGGTTGCTGGTGGATGCCAAATCTCTTTTGATTTGGAGTTTGAGTTTGCTGGAAAAATATTTTCTATGTTACTTGGACCAGTATTTGATCAGGTCACTGATAAAATGGTGGATGCATTTTGTGATAGAGCTTTAGCTATATATGGTAAAAGTTGAGTTAGTTTATGTGCCTAGGGATGAGGCTGTCATACAGATTACTATGGATTTACAACAAGGCACTACAGTTGCTCAAGCATTGAAGGAGTCTGGTCTCTACACACGCCACCCAGAGACTAAGGACTTGGCTGTAGGTATTTATGCAAAACAAGTATCTTTAGACACTATTCTCAAAGATGGGGATAGAGTAGAGCTTTATAGACCTTTGGTCTTGGACCCTAAAGAAAAAAGACGCCGACTCGCGCGCGTGAAAAAGTAGGCTTTTATCATGTCTCATGGTGACTCCTTATATTAATTATCCTTGATTGACGTTATGATAAAATATATTTAAGACAGGTGATTGAAATAATGGATTTATTTCTGATAAGTATAGTCATTTTCTTTTTTTGTTTATGTTTTGTTCTAATCCTTTTTTTTGATTCTTTATCACGGAGTGAAGAATGATATTTTATGCCATTTGCGGAATAATAACTGTGTTATTAGGTATCTATTTGTTGATGGTGTTATTTAAACCAGAATGGTTTTAATTAATCTACAGAAAGGACGCTGTAATGACTGAAATCAGTATTTTACAGACAGTTGCTTATTTTACAGTACTTCTGGCCTTAGTTAAACCTTTGGGTTGGTATATGGCATGTATCTATGAAGGCAAAAACTGTGGGATAGGGCGATTCATTGCTCCCATTGAGCATTTTCTTTATCGATGTTGTGGTATCGAACCCGAACGGGAAATGAATTGGAAATGTTATTTATCAGTCATGTTAATTTTTAACCTTATTGGTTTTTTTGTTGTTTATTTCGTTCAACGTGTTCAATTCTTTTTGCCTCTAAATCCACAGAATTTTCTGGCGGTATCCCCTGCGCTTTCTTTTAATACAGCAATTAGTTTTGTAACTAATACTAATTGGCAATCCTATAGCGGCGAAACCACCATGAGTTATTTTACTCAAATGGTAGCTCTCACTGTGCAAAACTTTCTTTCTGCAGCAACGGGAATGTCTTTGTTGGTTGCTTTGATTCGGGGAATTACGCGCTGTGAAAGCACTAATTTGGGGAATTTTTGGGTTGATATCATACGAGGTACCCTCTACATTTTACTTCCCCTTTCATTGCTTTTAGCGATTGTTTTAGTCTCTCAAGGCGTTATTCAAAATTTTATGCCTAATCAAAAAGTAAGTCTTGTTCAAGAAAATAGTTTTTCGCAACCCAAACTCGATAGCTTAGGACAAACCATGAAGGATAAGCACGGCAATCCTATAATGGAGTCCAAAAAAATAACAGAGCAAGTTATTCCAATGGGACCAGTAGCGTCTCAAATCGCAATTAAGCAATTGGGTACTAATGGCGGTGGTTTTTTTAATAGTAATTCAGCACATCCTTTTGAGAATCCTAATCCTTTGACCAATTTTCTTGAAATGCTAGCGATATTGCTCATTCCTGCTGCACTTTGCTATACCTACGGTGTGATGGTCGGAGACAAACGACAAGGATGGGCAATTTTTGCTGCGATGTGCATTATTTTAATTCCGCTAACATTTTTTACCGTAAAGATTGAAATTAATGGAAATCCAGCACTTGCTGGCCTAGATGTCAGTCAGTTGACCGAACATCATTTAGCGGCTAGAGGCAATATGGAAGGTAAAGAAATACGTTTTGGTGCAGCCACATCAGCCATTTGGGCATCGGTTACTACAGCAGCATCTAATGGCTCTGTAAATGCTATGTTGGATTCGTTCATGCCTATGGGCGGTTTTATTCCATTATTTTTGATGCACTTGAATGAAGTCGTCTTTGGTGGGGTGGGTTCTGGTTTGTATAGTATGTTAATGTTAGTTATTGTAACCGTATTTGTTGCGGGGTTAATGGTAGGGCGGACGCCAGAGTATTTGGGTAAAAAAATTGAACCATTTGAAATAAAAATGGCTTCTTTAACTGTTTTAGTGATGCCTTTGATTGTGCTTCTTTTGACAGCAATTGCAAGTGTAAGTGCGGCTGGGACAAGCTCACTTGCTAACCCTGATGCGCACGGCTTTTCTGAAATCCTTTATGCCTTTACCTCCATGGGCAATAACAATGGTAGCGCCTTTGCTGGACTTAATGCGAATACTTTTTTTTATAATACAGCGGGAGGTTTGGCCATGCTGATTTCGCGGTATTGGATTGCTATCCCTGTTCTCGCCATTGCGGGTTCTTTAGTGAGGAAAAAGAAGATCCCTAGCAGTTCTGGTACCTTACAAACCTACACGCCATTATTCATTATTCTCCTAGTTAGCGTCATTTTTATTTTTGGGGCACTTTCATTTATACCTGCATTATCTTTAGGGCCCATTATTGAACATCTTGCACTTTGGGAGCAATATGGCCACTAAATTGTCATTATGGGATTTTAATATTATAAGATCGGCAATAAGTGATTCTTTTATAAAATTATCACCTCGCCATCAAATAAAAAATCCAGTTATGTTTACAGTGTATGTAGGCTCTATTCTAACCACTATCTTATTGATTCAATCTCTAATCAGTACAGGCGAAGCACCCCCTGTATTTATTCTATCTATTACGCTTTGGCTATGGTTTACTTTATTATTTGCTAATTTTGCAGAAGCTATGGCAGAGGGGCGAGGGAAAGCCCAAGCTCAGTCATTACGAAAAGTACGAGGTGAAATTCAAGCAAAAAAATTAGCGCACCCTTCTAAAACAGCAAAATATACTTTGGTGAAATCTAATCTCTTACGTAAGGGGGATATTGTTTTAGCTGAGGCTGGTGATTTTATTCCTAGTGATGGTGAAGTCATTGAAGGCATTGCTTCAGTGAACGAAAGTGCTATTACAGGGGAAAGTGCTCCTGTTATTCGCGAAAGTGGCGGTGATAGAAGTGCCGTTACCGGAGGGACAGAAGTCATTTCAGATTGGCTTATTATACGAATTAGTTCAAATCCTGGTGATACCTTCTTAGATAGAATGATTAACTTAGTTGAAGGTGCTAAACGACAAAAAACACCTAATGAGCTTGCTTTAACTATTCTTCTTGCCTCTCTTACCTTTGTTTTTTTGCTTGTTTGCTCCACATTGCTTCCTTTTTCTATTTATAGTGTTAATGCAGCAAATACTGGCCATGTAGTGACCATTACTGTGTTAGTCGCCTTATTCGTTTGTTTGGCTCCAACCACCATAGGAGGGTTGCTTTCTGCTATTGGTATTGCCGGTATGGATAGAATGATTCAGGCTAATGTAATTGCTTTATCCGGCCGTGCTGTTGAGGCGGCTGGAGATGTGGATGTTTTACTGTTAGATAAAACAGGCACGATTACTTTAGGTAATCGCCAGGCTACAGAGTTTATTCCTGCAGAAGGCATATCTATAGATACCTTAGCGGATGCTGCGCAAATTGCCTCTTTAGCAGATGAAACACCAGAGGGACGCAGTATTGTTATCTTAGCAAAAGAGAAATATGGCCTTCGTGGTCGTGAAATTCATAAATTAGAAGCCACTTTTATTCCATTTTCAGCGGAAACAAGAATGAGTGGTGCTAACTTAGCGGGCCGGCAAATACGTAAAGGTTCTGCTGATGCAATTATGGCATATATTAAGGAACGCGGAGGGACGTTTCCTGATTCAATCCAAGGAAGTGTGGAGCATATTTCGCGCAAGGGGGGAACTGCGTTAGTTGTTGCTGAAGATATTCAAATATTGGGAGTTATTTATCTCAAGGATATAGTGAAAGGTGGAATACGAGAGCGTTTTGCTCAATTACGTCAAATGGGCATAAAAACTATAATGGTGACGGGGGATAACCCATTAACTGCAGCAGCTATCGCTGCGGAAGCTGGAATTGATGACTTTCTTGCTTGTGCAAAGCCTGAAGATAAATTGAATCTGATTCGCAAACTTCAAGAGCAGGGGCATTTAGTTGCAATGACAGGCGATGGCACCAATGACGCACCGGCTCTTGCCCAAGCTGATGTGGCTGTAGCAATGAATACAGGCACTCAAGCGGCCAAAGAGGCTGGTAATTTAGTTGATTTAGACTCTAATCCTACTAAACTTATAGAAGTGGTGGAAATTGGCAAACAGTTATTAATTACTCGCGGGGCATTAACTACTTTTAGTATCGCGAATGATATTGCTAAGTATTTTGCTATTTTACCAGCGGCTTTTGCCACTACATATCCTTTATTAAACGTATTGAACATTATGCATCTTGCTACACCAGGAAGCGCTATTTTATCGGCAGTTATTTTCAATGCCTTGATCATTATCTTTTTGATTCCGTTTGCTTTGAAAGGAATTAAATATCGCAGTTTATCTGCTTCACGACTCTTGCGTTCAAATGTATTAGTTTATGGTGTGGGAGGGCTTATTATTCCGTTTATTGGCATCAAGATAATCGATTTATTATTAGTAGGGTTAGGTTTATATTCCTAAAGGATAAGGTATGAATAGGCTGCAATTGGAAATAAAAGACTTAAAAATAGCATTCCGGCTATTTATTTTGTTGACGATATTAACAGGGATCATTTATCCGCTTGTAGTAACTGGGTTAGCCCAAGTTTTTTTTCCATATGCCGCTAATGGAAGTCTTATCAAACAAGGAGATAAAACAGTCGGTTCCATCTTAATCGGTCAGGCATTTACTGAAGCAAAGTATTTTTGGGGTAGACCTTCGGCAACCTCCCCCTTTCCATATAACGGTGAGAGCTCATCTGGATCCAATATGGGGCCTTCTAATCCTGCTTTTATCAATCAGGTAAAAGAACGTGTTCAAACTTTTCGTCAATTTGATCAGAATAAAAATTTACCTGTGCCTGTTGATCTGGTAACCGCTTCTGGTAGCGGCTTGGATGCTGAAATTAGTCCCTGGGCGGCGTTTTATCAGGTTCCGCGAATTGCCAAAGAACGTCATCTTCAAGAAATCAAGCTTAATAATTTGATTCATCAATACATACAATATCGTACCTTTGGCATTTTAGGTGAGCCTCGCATTAATGTATTGCAATTAAATTTAGCCCTTGATGAATTAGAGGCGCAACATGGGTGAATCTCTTCGTGATCCAGAAAAAATTCTGCGCAAAGTGCATGATGAGGAGCGTAGAGAACGCCAAGGGAAACTTAAAATTTATTTAGGCGCGGCTCCTGGCGTTGGCAAGACCTATGAGATGTTGAGAGATGCATTTGCGGAACGTAATAAAGGCTTTGATGTGGTCATCGGTGTAGTAGAGTCTCATGGACGTCAAGAAATAAACCATATGATGGGGGATTTTGAGAGCTTACCGCGTCAAATAATTTATTATCACGACAATAAACTAGAAGATTTTGATATTGATGCGGCGCTAAAAAGGAATCCTGGTTTAATTCTTATTGATGAAATGGCTCATACTAATGCTCCAGGCCAACGTCATTCGAAAAGATGGCAAGACATAAAAGAATTACTAGATAGAGGAATTAATGTTTATACAACGCTTAATGTGCAACATATAGAAAGTCTTAACGATGATGTGGCGCAAATTATCCAGGCACCTATCAAAGAAACAGTACCTGACTTCATGATCGATAGAGCGGATACACTAGAGTTGGTTGATATTCCACCTGAAGATTTATTGAAGCGTTTGCATGAGGGAAAAGTTTATTTCGCTCAGCAGGCGGAAATTGCGGCAGAGAATTTTTTCCGCATTGGTAATCTTATTGCTCTTAGAGCATTGGCTCTTCGTGTCACTGCAGAACGAGTAGGTGCTGAAGTTCTTTCTTATCGACATGACAAACACATTACGAAAATTTGGCCAACAAAAGAAAAAATTTTGGTTTGTGTTGGCCCGGGGAATGAATCGTTAAAGCTTATTCGGGCTGCACGACGGATGGCAACTAATTTACATGCAACCTGGATGGCGGTTTACGTTGATATTTCCAGATTGAGATCCTCAGAAGACACTAAGAACAAAGCAATTCAAAATTTACGCTTCGCTCAACAGTTGGGTGCCGAAACACGCTTTTTGTCTGGAACCGATATAGTTAAGGAGATCATGAGTTTTGCTCACGAGCAGAATGTGACTCAAATTATGGTTTGGAAAACAATTCGTACACGGCCTAGAGACTTAGTTTTTCGTCATTTAGCGGATGAGATAGTCCGTTACAGTGGCGAAATCGATGTGTTTATCATGACGGGCAGTCGAGAACAGACTAAGTTAATTAAAGAACCTCGGTTGGAGCCTGAGTTCTCTTGGTCAACCTATGCTTCTGCTATAAGTATAGTGGCAGTAGCAACAGTAATAAATTATCTTTTATCTTCTTATGTTCCCATGATTAATTTAATCATGGTGTATTTATTCGGCATCATTATTGTATCTCTTTATGGTCAGCAAGGCCCTTCTTTTGTCGCATCGTTATTAAGTGTATTCGCTTTTGATTTTTTCTTTGTTCCTCCACTCTATAGTTTTGCTGTTAGTGATTTTGCCTATCTTTTCACTTTTGTCATCATGTTTTTTATAGCTCAAGTAGTCAGCGCACTAACTATTATGACTCAACGTCAAGCTGAAGCTGCTCGTTTTTCTGAGCAACAAGCATCGGCATTGTATAAATTAACTCGTGAACTAGCGAGCACTCGTGGGACAGATAAATTATTGGAAACCGGCCTTCATTTTATTTCACAGCAATTTGGTAATCGGGTTGCCGTTTTTTTTGCAGAACACGGTAATTTAATTTTTCGGGATAAATCCCATGGTTATGAAGCTCCGAGCCTTAAAGAGCAGAGCATTGCTCAATGGGTTTATGATTTAGGGCAACCTGCTGGCTTAGGTACTAATACATTGTCTTCTGCAGAAGCATTATATCTGCCTTTAATCGGCTCAGAAAACCCTATCGGTGTTTTGCGACTTGGCCCAATAAAGCAAAAAAGGTTGTTAACTCCAGAACAAATGCATCTATTAGAAGCTTGCACCAATCACCTCGCCTTAGCCATAGAGGCTGAAAGGACTCATGAGCAAAAAGGTAAATCTGCATTGTCGCGAGATAAAAATGTTATGGACAATGCTTTATTACGCTCTATTGCTCATCAACTACGAGCTCCTTTGGCCGCAATAATGGTTGCTGCAAACAATCAAATTGAATTAGCTAATAAGTTAAGCGCTAATAAGGTTAGATCATTAGGAAAAGATATTTATTTTGAATCAGAGCAATTAAGCCGATTAATTAATAACTTCTTACAAATTACTTATCTTGAATCCAGGGCTGCAACAGTTAATAAACAACTTAATTCTTTAAAAGACACACTAAATACGGTGTTGGAGTTATCTCGTTTAAAACTTGGAAATAGAGCTATTGAGATTAATGTACCGGATGATTTCCCTGATCTTTATTATGACAATACTCTAATTCAAGATGTGTTGATTAACTTATTAGATAATGTGATTCAGCTTACCCCTAAGGATTACCCGCTTGAAATCACTGCAGTACAAAAAGATGGTATGGTTGAAGTGAGTATAGAAGACAATGGGGCAGGCCTTATGCCTGATGAAATGCATAAATTGTTTGAAAAATTTTATCGGGGACGAATGATTACCTCTGAACGTGGGTTAGGCTTGGGGCTCACCATTTGCCATCGTATTATCAAAGCACATGGTGGAACTATCTGGGCTGAAAATCGTAAACAAGGGGGGGCCGCTTTTCGTTTCACCTTACCGTTAAAAACCACCCACGATACACTAGCCGGTTGATCAAACTCTACATCCAGTTACATTCGAGTTAATTCTGCCCTTTAGGTTTAGCATGTATAATAAGCGAAGTGATTTTTATATTGCATTTTGTTTCAATAAAAGTACAATATGATGCATAATTTTCATTATGCTTGAGTAGTAATGATATTCACTGCTTCTTCAACTTCCATACCTCCTGATCCCGAAGAGGTTCTTTCGCAACAATCGAAGAAAAACAATATTAACGAGCAATTAGTTACTGCGAGAAAATTATTTTATTCATTTTATTTAGTGATAGATGCTAGTAAATTATCATTTAGTACGATTAGATATCTATTCGATATGTATTTTTCCAATACAGATATTGCGACACAAGCAATGCGAGAATGGATGAGTTCATCTTTGGGGCTATCAACGATAATACTCAGCTCTACTTCTTTTATTATTCTCTCTTTATTAGCCAATCATCTTAAAGAAAAGGAGAAAAATTACTTCTTAGTACTTTGGCCTTATGCTCGAGATGCAATGAAAAGTTTGAGGAATACTTATCGGGCGGTACAAAGTACTTTAACCTTGATTTGTTTACTAGATATAGGGGATCTACGCGATTTCATAGTTCCTGCCAGCCTTTTATTAGGCGTTGTCGCTGTTCTCAATCGAGTTTGGTTTCGATTTGTCGCGTCACAGCGCATGAAAATGATAGATGAAAATAAAAAGCTTTTAGCTGAAATACAGGCTGCAACAGAGTTAGATGAGCGCAGAATTAATGAATTTATTAATCGTATACAAGTACAAACACAGCAATTGAGTATCCAATTGTTGTGTTCTGCTATTACTAGCGGAATAATTGATGGTTTTAATCCTTATATAGGGATTTTAGTCCTTGGTTCTGTAAATCCTTCCACGTTGGTAGTCATTACCGTTTTTTGTATTATCTATTTGATAGCAACTGTGGCAATTAAAATTTATGATGAGCTTAAGGTGCAGGAGCAATTAGAAAATCAGGAAAATGAAATTTATCACGCTTTAATTGAAAAGAAAGATCCCACTGTTGGTCCTAAAGTGTTTAGTGAAATAACACCAACTCCCATTGTGGTTAGCGGTTTAAAAAATGGGATGATGGGGTATAAATGTATCATGCTTGCTATCAGTATCATCCTTGCTATCAGTATCATCCTTTTTCTCTCTCCGATTAAATTTAAATCTGTAGACCCAATATATCGAGCTATATTGGGTCTTGGTTCATTATTAATTTTCTTAGTTCATGCAGGTGTCTCTTCTTTTATTAATCAAGTAACTTGTGATGAGAGTGAGGATGAGGCTCTGGCAATGAATGTTGATTCATCCCTTTCATCGCCTTTAACAAATGAGGATTCGAGCGCTATAGTGACAGAGCAATTTTTCACCACAGTAGCGTTGGAAAAAAGGTCTAATGTCTTTTCTGCGAATAGGAGTGCTTTTTTTTCTTATAAGCCAGATAAGATGGAGATTTATCAACCCGAATTAAATGAGGGGCGTCGTCTTTGCTGGGGCTAATCCTATTGGTTTCTGGATTCCGCAAGCAGGCTGCGGAATCATCGGGAGACTGCGTTAGGGCTTATGGTCAATTCGTATTAAAGAGCCTCTAGAAAAATATAGGCTGACATGACGGATTTCTATAGAGCCTGAACCTTTGCGCCAAGTGTAGGCATAATCCCAGCGATCATTATTAAACGTTGGGCTCATAATGCTAGTGCCCATTAAGATGGCTACGTCATCTTTGCTCATCCCTGTTTTTAAGCGCGCAACTTTTGCTTGTGGTAATAGATTTCCTTGTTGGGTAATACGCCGGGAAAAGTCATAGGATACACATTGAGTTAATGTTAAAGAAACTATAATAATACTAAAAATAAGGGTAATTATTCGCATTTTTTTGCCTATGATGAAAAATTTCGCCATAATAACATGTCATTTATTGAAAGACACCTGCAATCAGGTGCAAATTTATTTTAGTTAAGGAGTACCAGTGGAAGAAAGTAAGCAGTTAAAAAGTGCCGGTTTAAAAATTACTTTGCCACGATTGAAGGTACTGCAAATATTAGAGCAATCCCCCAATCATCATCTAAGTGCCGAAGGAGTTTATAAGGCATTACTAGAAACAGGCGAAGACGTCGGTTTGGCTACAGTTTATAGAGTATTAACTCAGTTTGAAGCAGCGGGATTAGTGTCTCGCCATAATTTTGAAGGGGGGCATTCCGTTTTTGAGTTGAGCCAAGGCCCTCATCATGACCATTTAGTTTGTGTCAAATGCGGACTTGTCGAAGAATTTGTCGATGAAATAATAGAGCAAAGACAAAAAGCAATCGCGGATCGCGCTCATTTTAAAATGACTGATCATGCCCTTAATATATACGGTATCTGCCCACGCTGTCTTTAATAATTAATCTCCCAGGTTTTAGATTATACTTAAAGATGTTTGGGTATATAAGGATGGTGCTCATGTACGATGATATACGCATGCCCTATCAAGTTGACAAATTACCTTCATTGCAACTTGGTGGCATCCTCTTAAATAATCAATTGATCCCAGATGCGCCAGTTAATTTGGTTTTAAAATCGCTTAATAGACATGGCTTAATTGCAGGAGCTACAGGTAGCGGTAAAACCAAGACTATTCAAGTGCTAAGTGAACAGCTGTCTTTACTAGGTGTTTCCTCCTTGGTTATGGATATTAAAGGAGATATTTCGGGGTTGGCAATGCCAGGGGAGGCGAGTGACACAATGCTGACTCGCAGTAGAACATTACACTTAGATTACGTTCCACGAGGCTTTCCCGTAGAGTTTTTAACTTTAAGTGAGTCTCATTCTGGCGTGCCTTTGCGTGCGACAGTTTCTGATTTTGGCCCGATATTATTTTCACGTATGCTGGGTGTTAATGAAACACAAGAAAGTGTTGTTACCATATTATTTGAGTATGCTAAGACAGAGCAATTACCATTAATCACTCTAGCTGATTTAAAAAGTGTATTGCAGTTTGTACAAACTGATGAGGGAAAGGCTAAAATTGAGGCTCAATTTGGTAACGTTGCTGGATCTTCCACAGGCACCATCATGCGTAAGATCATTGAGTTAGAAACTCAAGGAGGGGATGAGTTTTTTGGTGAACCTGCTTTTGATGTGATGGATTTAGTAAAAGTAAATGCTCAAGGTTTAGGTATTATTTCAATTCTTCGCTTGTTAGATATGCAAGATAGACCTAAATTATTTTCCACCTTCATGCTGAAATTGTTATCCGATGTTTACAAAAAAATGCCAGAGCTTGGAGATCCAGAAAAGCCTAAATTAATTTTATTCATTGATGAGGCTCACTTGATTTTTAATAATGCAAGTAAGGCATTATTGAGTTTGCTCGATACCATGGTAAAACTAATACGCTCTAAAGGTATTGGTTTAATTTTTTGTACACAAACACCAAACGACATTCCAGAAAATGTATTAAGCCAACTGGGGTTAAAAGTCCAACATGCTTTACGTGCTTTTACAGCAAAAGATAGGAAAGCGATGAAATTAGTGGCGCAAAACTTTCCCTCCTCTACACATTATCAAACAGAACAATTGCTTACCTCCTTGGGAATTGGTGAGGCTTTGGTCAGTGCTTTAGATGGTAAAGGTCAGCCGACACCGTTAATTCAATGTATGATAAGAGCGCCTGAGTCAAGAATGGGGGTATTAACCGAGCAAGAGTTAACAAAAACTGTAGCTGTATCGACCCTTTATTCGCATTACAGTTTAAGACGAGAGCGGCGCTCTGCTAAGGATATTTTAGCAGAACAGCAATCAACAACAGCATCTTCTGAAACATCAAGCAAACAATCCAACGAAACGTCTATAATTACTCTCGTGACTAAGAACACTTTATTTAGACAGATAATTCGCCAACTAGTACGTGATATGACTCGGGCGTTGATGTCTATTTTTACGAAGAAGTAGGTTGGCCTTATGTTCCAACAAAGGTATCCGTTCAGGGGGCATGCTTGACTCTTGGTGAAAGGTTACAAGGCTTTGGGGCTGAGCAATAGCTCAATGTCGGGCAATTTGTTGCCCGACCTACAATAAATTGCCCGTTGGCGCGATATATTAACCGAGGTTGATTGAGTATGAATAACTGCCAAGACCATCATAAGTCGTGTCAAAATAACGCATGCCATTACAAGACGAAGCCATAACTGATGGGTGGTTCATATACGGACCATCTTTAATATCGAGCACACACCAATGATCTTGATCATAAGCAACGGTCACATGAGCATAACCAGCTCGGCAAAAATAAGAATCTCTAATAATGAAACTACGTGGCCCAACAATTTGCAGAATCACATCTTGTTCACTATAACCACTAACGACATAGATTCCTGCAGGAGATTGATCGCTTATATGGAAGTAGTCTTTATAATCACACCACATTTTATTATCATCGGCGTATGCATTCATCATAAAAGCACTACTTGCATAGGGCAATCGCGCTAAAAATCGCTTGACATTAGAATCTGAGCGAGATACCGATTATCCCAACCTGCTTTATT
>DAIAOV010000055.1 GCA_027437055.1 Legionella sp.
ACGAAATAAAGCAGGTTGGGATAATCGGTATCTCGCTCAGATTCTAATGTCAAGCGATTTTTAGCGCGATTGCCCTAATTGCTCTAAAGTCTTCTTAGTATCTGAACGAATTTTGTGATACCCTATTAAAGTTTTTTCTTTAAGGGGCCTTAGATGCGTGACTCACTTAAAATATTATTAATTGGTTTTCTTTCTTTGACCATTATTGCATGTACCGCATCCCCATATTCTGAAAGTGCGGGCGAATTCATTGATAGTTCAACGACAACCACCAAGGTAAAAGCGAGTCTAGTCGATCAATTAGGTTCGGATGGTATTTTTATCAAAGTTAAGACCTATAAAGATGAAGTGCAACTGAGTGGCTTTGTTGATTCTCAAAAAGTGAAGCAAAGAGCTGGTGGTATTGCAGCTGGTGTAGATGGTGTTAGAAACGTACGTAACGACATTGTTGTAAAAACAAGGTAAATATTGGGCTTCTTGCATCACTAGCAGATTTTGCTTGAGTGCGAGAAACACTTATGACGCAGCAATCGAGCAGAATCTGCGGTTAGGCACAAAGTCTATTGTGCTTTCAAGCTAAGGAATACTCATGTTTGACGGAAGTTATACTATAAAAAATTTTGATGAAGAGCTGTTTCAGGCTATATCTAATGAACAACGCCGACAGGAAGACCATATTGAACTGATAGCATCTGAGAACTATGTGAGTCCACGGGTTCTGGAAGCTCAGGGCTCTGTATTAACTAATAAGTACGCAGAAGGCTATCCAGGTAAACGCTATTACGGCGGTTGTGAGTTTGTCGATATTGCTGAACAATTAGCGATAGCCAGAGCAAAAAAGCTCTTTAATGCGGATTATGTCAACGTTCAGCCTCATTCGGGTTCTCAAGCTAATGCTGCTGTGATGATGGCCTTACTCTCTCCTGGCGATACTATTTTAGGTATGGCTTTACCTCACGGTGGTCATTTAACACATGGCTCTAAAGTTAATTTTTCAGGAAAACTTTATAAAGCTGTTGAATATGGAGTGGATATTAAGACGGGTTTAATTGATTATGATGCTTTAGAGCGTTTAGCTTTAGAGTGTAAACCCAAATTGATTGTTGCTGGTTTTTCTGCTTATTCCAGAGTTCTAGACTGGGCTAGGTTTAGAGCGATTGCTGATAAAGTGAGTGCTTATTTGTTAGCAGATGTAGCACATGTAGCTGGGTTAATTGCAGTAGGTCTTTATCCCTCACCTCTTCCGTATGCAGACGTAGTGACTACAACGACTCATAAGACATTAAGAGGGCCAAGAGGAGGACTAATTCTTTGCAAGACCAATGAAGAAATTGAGAAAAAATTAAACTCTTCTGTATTCCCTGGAATGCAAGGCGGCCCTTTAATGCATGTTATTGCTGCGAAAGCAGTCGCATTTGCTGAAGCTTTATTGCCAGAATTTAAATTGTATCAACAACAAGTGATACGTAATGCTAGAACAATGTGTGACGTTTTGAAAACCAGAGGATATGACATTGTTTCCGGTGGAACGGACAATCACTTATTATTAGTTGATTTAATTAATAAAAATATTACAGGTAAAGATGCGGATGCGGCTTTAGGTAAAGCAAATATTACAGTCAATAAGAATTCAGTACCTAATGATCCACGGTCACCTTTTGTAACTAGTGGATTACGTTTGGGCACTCCGGCAGTAACGACAAGAGGATTTAAAGAAAAAGAAATGATTCTTTTATCTAATTGGGTAGCAGATATTCTTGATAACATTAGTGATGAAGCAACCATTGCTAGAGTGAAAACGCAAGTTCTGCTTTTGTGTCGTGAATTTCCTGTTTATGGTTAATCATGTATTGTCCATTTTGTCATGCAGAAGAAACAAAAGTGGTCGACTCCCGTTTAGTCGCTGATGGCGCTCAAGTACGACGTAGGCGAGAGTGTTTAGAATGCCATGAACGATTTACTACTTTTGAGACGGCTGAATTGATTATGCCATTAGTTATTAAAAGAGATGGAAGAAGAGAATCTTTTAATATAGATAACTTGCGCTCAGGGATGTTGAGAGCTTTAGAAAAAAGACCGGTTAGTGTTGATGCTTTAGAGGAATCTATAATAGCAATCACACAAGAAATTCGCCGAAGGGGAGAGCGTGAAATTGATTCACAGTTCATTGGTGAATTAGTAATGAAAGAGCTTTTTCGTTTAGATCATGTTGCCTATGTACGATTTGCATCAGTCTATAAGCGATTTAAGGACGTTAGCGATTTTAGGCAAACTATAGATCAAATGAAAGAAGACAAATAACAATTTATCCTGCTCTCGTTTGTAGGGTCTATGGATGCTGCAATTAAGTCAAAGATAAATTTCTTAACTTAATTGCAGTGAGGGATTAAAAAGCAGGGAGTAATCTGAATAGCTATAAATTAAATTCATGAGGTAACAGTGGAAAAACAATCTATAAGCGGTAAACGGCGGGCAAGGAGACTAGCGCTCCAGGCTCTTTATCAATGGCTAATGGCTGGCACCGATCTTAATGAGATAGAAACTCAGTTTCGAGTTGTTAATAATATGGAAAAAGTAGATGGAGAGTATTTTTGCCGTTTATTATATGGAGTCCCTGCTCATGTTATGGAGTTAGAAACCAGTATTTCTCCTTTTTTGGATAGAGAAATTAATAGTTTAAATCCCATAGAGTTAACTACATTACGGATAGGGGCCTTTGAATTATTTCATTGTCCAGAAATACCCTATAAAGTAATACTTGATGAATCTATTTCATTAACCAAAGAATTTGGTTCTCAAGATGGACATCGTTATGTCAATGGGGTATTAAATAATCTGGCAAAACAGGTGCGTTCTGTTGAAATCAGCCTTAGCAATGAATGAATTTGAGCTCATCGATCAATTTTTTAAACCTATTTTTGCCAAGCGCAATGATGTTTTATTTGGCATAGGGGATGATGCCGCTTGCGTGCGTCTTTCCCCTGGTAAAAATATTCTCATCAGTACTGATACTTTAGTTTCTAGCGTGCATTTTCTTCCAGAATGGGAGCCTTTTGATATAGCATACAGAGCGGCTATGGTGAATATTAGTGATATGGCTGCGATGGCGGCAGATCCATGCTGGGTAACGCTTGCTATAACCCTACCTGAATTAAATCAGTCTTGGCTTGAATCTTTTTCTCGGGGCTTAGAATCAGCATTGAGTGAATATAACGTTGCTCTGATTGGCGGAGATACCACACGAGGCCCTTTAAGCATTACAATCACCGTTATGGGAACCGCGCCTGATGGACAAGCAATTCGGCGAAATGGCGCTAAACCTGGCGATGTAATCCTGGTTTCAGGAGTGTTAGGCGCTGCGGCTCTTGCTGTTCAACTCCTTACTCAAAACGATCTCCCGCAACATGATAAAGAGGAATTAAAGAGTAAGTTGCTACATCCAAAACCTAGAGTTGATTTAGCCCCTATTTTACGTTCTTATGCTTCTTCTGCTATAGATATTTCAGATGGATTAAGTGCAGACTTAAATCATATTTGTGTTGCTAGTGGTGTAGGTGCTTGTTTAACAGAAAGTTTAATTCCCGTTCATGGGTTATTAAATAAATATTTGCCAGGGCAAGCCGTTGACTTAGCATTAACGGGGGGAGATGATTATGAATTATGTTTTACTGTTCCAGCCGAATCTTTAGACGCTGTAATGAGGACGCTCGATAAAGCTAATTTAACATGCTATCCCATTGGGGTAATAGAAGAACAACGTGGACTACGAATAAAACTAGCTGACAATACTTATGAGCAACTAAAACCGCGTGGGTATTCGCATTTTTAGAATACGAAGGTTAGGGATACTACTATTATCAATCCGAGCCGCGACTGTGAAGGAGTGGAGCTTGGTGAACGGTTAATGACATCAACTTATGAAAGTAGGTCGGGCCCTTGGCCCGACAAATACGATCTTTAGGGCATGATCGCTCTTCAGAATGTGCCATTTATGTCGGGCCAAGGGTCCGACCTACTTTCATAAGTTGATGCCGTGAGGTTTGGCCCAATCTACGTTAACTAGATGGCATTACGCCCTAAGTAGACTAACAGTTTAAGAGAAAGGAGTAACAATGAATCAGGTCAATATAGTTAATCGAGTATGGCAGGATCCAATTTACTTTATTGCTTTTGGATTTGGCAGTGGTTTAATGCCGATGGCTCCTGGTACTTGGGGGACATTAGCTGCCATCCCTCTCAATTTGCTGCTTATAGGGAGTCATTGGAGTGTTTATCTGGCTTTTACTCTACTCGCTTTTATTATAGGTGTATGGGCTAGTGATCAGGTTTCTAAAGATTTAGGTGTTCACGATTATAAAGGTATTGTCTGGGATGAGGTTGTCGGTTATTTATTAACCATGTTTTTGGCTCCTCCAGGGCTTTCCTGGATGCTTCTGGGTTTTGTTTTATTTCGTCTCTTTGATATCTGGAAACCGCAACCTATCGGTTATATTGATCAGAAGGTACAAGGGGGCTTAGGAATAATGCTTGATGATGTATTAGCTGCAATTCCTGCATGGGTCATCATACAAATTTTAGCTTGGAGCTTTGTTCGATGAATGAAAATCACAAAGAACTGATTAGCACGGCATTAACTATCGGGATTATCGGTCTAACCCTCTTTATTATTCATAAGTTTATCCCATCAATGATTTGGGCTGCTATTATTGTAATCGCAACATATCCCTTATATAAGAAATGGCGTATCTTTTTTGGAGCGAGAGATAATTTATCAGCTTTACTGTTCACTATCTTGATAGGACTCTTATTTCTCGTACCTTTAAGCTGGTTAGTAGGAATATTGATAAAAGAGCTACAGTTATTTATTAATTTTTTACAGGAAGTGAATGAAAAGGGGGGGGCCGCCCCTGAGTTTTTTAAGAGCCTTCCTGTATTTGGAACTGACTTAGTTAAATATTGGGATGAAAATATAGGAAAGCCAGGAAACATTAAAAACTTTTTGTCTAATCTGCATCTGACAATAACACCAACAAGTTATTATCTTAAATTAATTGGTGCGAATTTGCTGCACCGCAGCGTTCAAGTTGGTTTTACTTTATTAACGTTATTCTTTTTCTATAGAGATGGCGACAAATTATTATTGCAAATACATGATATAGGAGAGTATTGCTTAGGTAAGCGTTGGTTTCGATACTCAGATCGCCTGCCTAGCGCTTTGCGTGCTACAGTTAATGGTACCATAGTAGTTGGAATAGGCGTCGGTGTATTGATGGGCGTATGCTATGCTTTAGTTGATTTTCCTGCCCCCACTTTAACTGGATTTATCACTGCATTAGCAGCAATGATTCCTTTTGTTGTACCAGTAGTCTTTGTTACTGTGGCTTTAATCTTATTCTCTACAGGAAGTGTGATCGGCGCCATTGTCGTATTAGCGTGGGGTACTTTTGTCATGTTTGTAGCAGACCATTTTATAAAACCAGTGTTAATTGGTGGTGCTATTGAATTACCATTTTTAGCTGTACTTTTTGGTATCTTAGGTGGAGTTGAAACTTTAGGTTTATTAGGGCTATTTTTAGGTCCAATAGTCATGGTGTTATTTGTGACTCTATGGCAAGAGCCACAATCTAAACCGTTTAAATATACTTAATGGATTTGTTGGGCTATGAGTCTGCCACACTACCATTCATCGTATTGCCTACGAGCCGCGACTCGTTCCCGGCATCCCAATATGGTGCTACCCGCATTCAACGTGAACGGTCAATGGCGTCAACTTAAAGAATTAACCCTGTGCCACTTATTTGTAGCCTGGCTGCTTGCAACTAGGGAGGGCGAGGATCAATGTTTGATCCCAGTTGCAAGCAACCGGGCTACATGGGCTTAAGTTGACGCCATTGCGTGAATGGTTACCTCGTGTAGGTCGGGCAACAAAACCCGACACTAGGCCTCGATTTTAACCGATATCTACAGCACCTTTATCAAGTGCGAAATTAATGTTAAACATTAATGCAATTAGGCTATATCTCTTATTCTCCAGTTGAGTATATGATTGAATAGTGGACGTATAACGCAAGTCCATGCCGGCCCAGGTGAAGTCATCCATAAAGAAACCTAATCCGAGTATTCCTTGAATCATTGGGGCACTAAAACTCACATTACTACCGTGAGAGTTAGTAGTATTAGTATTAACAAAGTTGCTAAAATTCCTAATGTAGCTTGTTCCCACACCAGCTCCTATGTAAGGAAACATACTAGTATGACTCTCTTGAGTAAAAATATCATAATACAAATTAAACAAGCCAGTGGTCACGGCACTATTACCCTGATATCCCAACGCTTTGGCTAGAAATCTGTCGTATACTCCTGGAGTACATACACCACTAGGGGTGACGATATCTGAGTTCTCAAGAGTACAGCCGCCCGGGTCGACTCGTAAGGGACCAGTAGAAATTCTGTTATACAGCACCTCAATTTCACCACGGAAATTAGATATTTTATAGCCGAATACGCCCCCTCCACCTGCTCCAATAGGACTGTAGGATACAACGCCTGTAAATTTTTGTGCATCTTCTACAAAGGTTACCCTATTACTGTTAGGACCATGGGCTATTCCTGCTAATAACCCAAGATAGAATCCGTCTACAGGGTGGCCATTGATAGCAAAAGTGGTGGAGCTTATAAGCAAGTTAGTTAATATACCGACTCGAATTAATTGTTTCATCCTTTATCCTTACTTATAGCTGCCATTATCAAAATGATAAACAACACCAGCATTGGCAATATGCGCTTGGTATCTAAGACCTAAATTGTTACTTGTAGAGGTTGTTGATACATAGCGGTAAGCAAGGTTCATTGCATAATTTTCAGCGAAGTTGTAAGTAAATCCCGCAGTACCTTGTACAGCAAAAGCATTTTCATTCACACTTAAAAAAGTAGCATAGCCTTGAGGACTAATACTATTGAGTCTGTCTTGAATATAGGCATAGCCTATCCCAAATCCTAAGAACGGTACAACAGAAGGTAATACTTCTGGAGTATCATAGTATACATTGGCCATGGCCAAATTTCCTGATGAGTAGCCTGTAACCCCAGTTTGTCCAATAAAGTTGACTTTAAAATATCTTGCATTAGCATGAATGTAGGTATATTCAACTTCATAGCGCATAGGATTACTTTGATAACCAACACGTCCCCCTGCGTTATAACCACTGTTGAATGAAGAGCTATTTATGAAGTTTCCGAAGAAAGTATAGAGTCTGACATTGTCAGGCACATAAGTGTAACCGCCGAATACGCTGGTATACCAACCATCAACAGGAACGGCGGCGGAGGTAATACCAGTTGCTAATAAAGCAGCAGAAAATAGTGTAAGTCTCATGACATCCCTTTGTTATTATTTTTTTCTAGCTCATGTTATCGTTTTGCTTTAAATTTGCAAGTCTTCTGTTACTCTTTACAAGCTAGTATTAATTTTATACTTAAAGTAGTATGATGGTTTTTCTATTTGTATAAAACTTTTATTAAAATATTCTCGAATATGCATCATGAAAAGGAGTTTCACTATGCTACCAAAAATTAAGGAATTACCAGAAATAACAGATCTCTTAGATGACTTTGTGGAAAAATTACTAATCAGAGTTGCTGATGAGTCTGAGCAAGGACGTGCCGAATTAGTTGCATCAATGGAAGCAGCAAAAAAATTATACAAAGAACCTACAGAATCTTGGGTTTATGGCTGGTTTTATCTACGTACTCGAACTCGAGGTCCAGAGGTAGACTCTGCAATTTCAGTTATCAAAGCATTTCCAGATGCCTATACGCGATTACAAGAACTGAAACTTTTAGTGAAAAAAGGGGAATGGGTTGCTGATAGTTCTTATAATTACTATTTATTTGTTGAACTAATTCGTTCTGTTCCAGGATATAAACCTTTAGAAGCAGAATTAATATATCCAATTACTATCAAGATAAAAAATAAGATTCTCGATAAAATTGATAGCTTTATGTATCAATATAAAGCGAATCAAAAAATGGTGGAAGAAAGAAAGAAAGAGCTCGCCTTAACTCATAACAGTACACCCAAAAAATTAGTGAATACAGATCACGTGCTTCTTTTTAATAATGTGGACGATGCTCAAAATTCTGCAAAAAATAATGTCGACAAAATACATTTTGTTTTAACTTTAACAGATGGTATTTGGGATGTTTCTTGGGTAGATTTGAGTGGTAAGGTGCACACACTAGACGTAAATACAAAAAAAGAGCTTATTGCTTTGCTTGTAGAGCATGAGATTGAAGATGTGGCGCAGATCAATGAAGTATTTGCCAAACGTCTTGAAGGACATGACATTAAAAATGTGGATCAGATCCGAGAGGTATTTGAGAAGCGGATAAAAGAAGAATGCATTAAAGAAAGAGATCGTTTTCTTAAAGAGGGGAGCTTTCTTCAAAAGGCAGAATTACTAGTTAATCCCATAAAGATAGCCACCCATGAAGAGAAAAGTAACTTAGATCTAAAATCTGAGGGCACGACTGCTACCTTTGTTTTACGAGGTAAACCACACGCTTATAGACTCACTTGGATTAATCATGTAGGTAATGCGAAAGCTATTTCTTTGGATACATATCCGCAATTAAAAAAATGGCTTGATTTGCAAAATCCTTTGAGTGAAAAACAACATCCTGAATTAAAAGCATATCTACTACAAGTGGATACCTCTTTACGTATGATTGGCAAGGATTCAGTTAAAGCAGAGTTGGAGGTGTGCTTAGCTAGCGGGCCTAAAAAACCAGTAGTTACTTCTCCTCCTACCCCTACGCAAACAACTTCTAAGAAGCTGGATCTTAGTAAATTTGCGAAAGTGACGAAATGTTTGCAAGGTGGTGGGCGAGAGCCGGATGAAAGTAATGCTTCTGTGCTAATAGAGTCGCCTATAGAGCCGATCGTAGCCGCAGTACAGGATGAAGTGGAAAGCTCTTTCGAAATCCCACCTCCACCTAATAAGCGCAGCTATGCGGATGCAGTTCGCATGTTTCCTCCTAAATCTGATGGGGTGACAAAATCTGAAAATAATGAGCAGTCAGCAAGGAATAGTCTGTAAGGTAACTGTCCAGGTAATGGCGTCAACTTAAACCGCGCGCTCCGAGCCGCGCGTTAGGAAGCGGATAAACCAAGCCAATATCCACTTCCTAACGGTCGGATTGTTTCCGAGGTAATTGAGATATTACATTACTTAAAGCCATTAGTTATAGGGTAACGCCAGTCTTTACCAAATGCTATGGGACTAATTTTGATTCCCGGAGCGGCTTGGCGACGTTTGTATTCATTACGTTTAATTAATTCAATGACTTGATGTACTACTGTCGGGGCGAAACCTTGTTCTATAATTTCAGCAGGACTTAAGTCCTGCTCCATATAGGCTGTGATGATAGAGTCTAAAATGGAATATTCAGGCAAACTGTCTTGATCCGTTTGATTGGCTTTAAGCTCTGCTGAGGGAGCTCGGTCTATCACGCGCTGGGGAATGACTTCTGCAATAGAGTTACGGTAGTTTGCTAAGGCATAGACTTGCGTTTTTAATACATCCTTTAATACCGCAAAACCGCCGGCCATATCACCATATAAAGTAGCATAACCTACAGCCGTTTCGCTTTTATTACTGGTAGTTAACACTATTTTCCCGGTCTTATTCGATAGGGCCATTAATAAGATCCCTCGAATTCTGGCTTGTAGATTTTCTTCGGTAGTATCGACTGGTAATCCTTTAAAAATAGGCTCAAGGGTGGATATTAACGTTTTATAAGCAGGCTCTATAGGTAATATAGAATGAGTAACATTCAGGTTTTGGATTTGTTGTAGGGCGTCTTCATTACTCATTGATGCGGTATACTGTGAAGGCATCATGACTGCATGGACCTGATCTGCACCTAATGCATCTACAGCTACTGCCAAAGTTAAGGCCGAATCAATTCCTCCAGAAAGCCCTACTAATGCCCCTGGAAAGCTATTTTTCCGTACATAGTCCCTAGTTCCACAAACTAAGGCTTTGTATATCAACGCTTCATTGCTCAATAGGGGAGCAAGAGGTCCTGTAATACTATCTTGATTTAATTGCACACTGCATAAATCTTCTTTAAAGGCATGGGCACGAGCACCAATAGTACCTTGTTTATCTATGGCTATAGATTGACCATCAAATAACAATTCATCCTGACCGCCGATTTGGTTTACGTAAATGATTGAAACACCTTGTTGGGCATAGGAGTGTAGTAGAGCCTGACGTCTATCGTATTTATCAAAATCAAAAGGTGAGGCATTCATCACCATAAGAATTGCAATATTTTCATGCAGCAAGTCTTCTGCTGGTCCCGGATGCCATAAATCTTCGCAAATAATTACCCCTATCTTATAACCAGCAATTTCCAAAATGCAGGAATCTTTTTTTCCTGGCGTAAAATATCGAGCTTCATCAAATACTTCGTAATTAGGTAGATTTTGTTTATGGTATTGGTGAGTTTTACGATTGTTATAGAAAACACTTGCTGCGTTATAACAGCATTCTTGCTCTATTATAGGATGACCAATAACTACATGACATTCTTTGACGGAATTTTGAATGAGGTTCAAATTTTCACTAACTGCCTGATGAAATTCTTTACGAAATAATAAATCTTCTGGTGGATACCCAGTAAGGGCTAGTTCGGGAAATATAATGACATCGTGTTGTGCTTGGTGAGCATTAATAGTAGAAATAATTTTTTCACGGTTAGATTCAATGGCCCCTACTGTAGGATTAATCTGGGCCATAAGGATGTTGAGCGTCGATTGCATAGATTTGTTTATTAAATAAGTGTGTTGCTGTTCATTGTAGCTGAATTACAAACAAAGATACATTAGACTTCTTTTCAAACTCCACTGGAGTAGAAAAGTAAACATTCACGCAATGGCATCAAGTTAAGAATGGACAGCATGACATGTTATTTTAGGCCAAAATGATCTATTTGTGTTCTTTTTTTGGGGAGAAAATTTATCTATTAAAATCAATTGGAATCTACGAAAAATAGAGGTTGAATTGAGCTAATAGAGAAGCTATTACGCAAAAAAAAATCTCACTATTAATAGTTTCTTAATCAAAATAGTGTATAGTTAGCCGGTTTTTGAAGATATATGACGCACAGTGTTTTAATTTTAACTGGAGAGGTACGTATAATGGGTAAAAGAAACCGAAACCGAAAAAAAAATCCAAGTGGAACAGGTTCTAACACTATTGTTAATAATGGCGCGAACACTTTTGAGCAGCCCCTTGTTCCTGTAGTTGAAGTACAATCTGAAGATGAAGGATTATCTGAAGTTAGTGTAGAAGTTAAAGATGAAGAAGTAGTATCTAAAGATGAAGAAGTAGTATCTAAAGATGATGAATTATCTAAAGATGATGAATTATCTAAAGATGATGAATTATCTGAAGATGATGAAGCTTCTATAGCAGATAATCTTAGAGATCTAAGAGGCCGTATGTATGATTGGGGCTTCTCTCTTGCAAACCGTATTGGAGCTACAAGCAAGGCTGCTTGGAATACAAGTAAAAATGCTGTGAATTCAGGTATGACGTTTGCTGGTAGCTATTTACCCTATCGTGAAACGGTTGTTGATTATGCAAATAAGATAAGCAAAAATATTTTAGGCAAAATTTGGACAACTGGTGACGAAGCAACGTTACAAATAGACGAGAAAGGCAATCTGGTAGACGCACAGATTCAAGAAATGGTAAATAATAACCGTGAGAAAGTGGAGAGTTTAGTAGCTAATAGCTCATCTCTTCTTCGTGTATTTTTAATAATGGTATCTAAAAAGACGCAAAATGCAGTTATAAACTTGCATCAAAATAAAGAAATTATGGCCCTTTTGCAAGGCAATGAGCAACTGTTAGGATTATTAGGTACTACAACGATTGAAGAAGGAATACGCCTACTGACATCTGAGCAAAGAGATGGTGGTGAATTGCCAATAAATGAAATCGCTGCATTGCAAATAATACTTCAAACTCTTAATGAGACTGCTCCTACTACGTCAGATGCTCCTGTTTCAGAAGATTTTGTGTTAGTACATCAATTCCTAAGCTCTGTAGTCCCAACCCTCAAGGAGCTACAAGAAGGTAAAAAACAATATCTCTCTCTTGTAACAGAAGCTAAGGGTAAGATTCAAGTGATGCATATTAGTGCGTCTGACTTATTAAGTGGTCCTAAAGTTATTAATCAGATTCTTTCTGTTTTAATAAAACAAGGTGCGACTCAAAACTTTAATATAAGATTGTCGTCCATTGAAGAGGCTGCTGCTTTATCTGTGGCACTGAGAAAGAGCGATTTAAATTCGCTCATCTATACTGCTAATACTTTATCACAAGAATATTCTCGTGCTTTAGTTCTGAGTGGTGCTAATACTCCAACACCAATAACCAACTTGTCTGGGTTGATTTCCTTCATCACTAGCCAAGCTGCAAATCCACGCCTCATTGCTTTGCTTTTGGGTATTTCTGAAGCAGATTGGGTACATGCACGCGATAGAGTTGTTGCAGAATTAAGTGATAAACCAGGGTTTACAAAACCTGAGATTTTTGACTTGATGAGCTCTATGGCTACTCTAGTGTTCGCTAGTCAAGATATAGGACATGCTGTAAAAGACAATAGAGGGGCAATTGGGGCATTTGCTCGTCGCGAAGATGCTGCTGCGCCAGAAAGCATAGTGACTGTCCTAGATAGTTCATTACAGGAAGAAAGCGCATTACAAGCATTTCTGTTAGGTAATGTACCATCAATTCCTCAATTGACTAATGGTGAGGAACAACAAACTACTACAATTACTTTAGAAGATAATTCTCCAATAGTTGTTGTAGACACTATCGATGCTTCTGAACCTACTTCTTCGAATGTAATCGTAGAAACAGAAGAAAATGCATTAGATTTAACTAAGCAACAGCAAAAATATAACGCTTTATTAGAAAAATTAGCATTTAAAGTACAAGAGTTCTTCGATGAAGGGGACTATGATGCTAAATACGAGAAAGTTGCTGGATTTGCTTTAGCTTTGCATGAAAAATTACAAAAAGCTGCAGAAGAGTTTTTTGCAACTCCTAGCAAAGAGAGTCTCAAAGCATTTAAAGAAAGTTGTCGCCTCAGTGTTAAAGAAGCAGAAGCTGCGTTTGGTGAACATCGTAGTGCATGGTATCAACTTAATCCAGTAATTAGGGGTATATTCGGAGTTCTTGCTGCTTTGACTATCATACCTGCTCTAGTAGTTGCTGGTTCATCAAGTCATGGTTACTATGATACGTTCTTTGGTAAACCTGTCACTAAATCTGCTAAAGAACTGGCTGATATGACCTTAGAACTTGATGACACTCATAATGAAGTGAATCAGGTTATGGCTGCATCAGCGGCATAGTACTCTATACTTCTTAAAAAAAGGCTTCCTCGGGAAGCCTTTTTTAATTCAACCTATGATGATGCAAGAGGTTTAATATATCGACTTTGGCTTTTGTCGGTAATGCAGAAATAGACAAAGACGACTTAATATAATCTGACAAACCTGTCAATTAGACTAAAAATTAACTACAATAGATCCTTTTATCTGGAATAATCCACCTTATGTTAAAAGAAGCCATTTCAAAAATGCCAGAGGTTTTTGAACCGCAAATATTATTACGTGGCCAAGATTACTTTCACAAAGGCCAAGTACTAAATATTCGTTTGAGCGATGGTTTATTAAAAGGACGAGTTAAAGGAAGCTCTAGTCAGATTTATGATATTCACATGGATTTAAAAGCCTGGCCAGGAAAACCCTCTCGTTGTACCTGCGCCTATCAACAAAATTGCAAACATGCTGCAGCTTGCCTCTTTGCCTTAAGAGATAGAGAACAGTCCGGTATGACATCGCAACAGCCCGATAGATTAGATAGAAAACTGGATACTTGGCTTAAAAATTTGCGCGCACAAGAGGATACTTTCTCTAAGAAAAATGAAGCGACACACCACTTAAATTATATAATTACTTTAAAGTTAGAGGGCTATGAACATAAAGTCAGTATTGAACTGGCTTTAGCTAAGTTATTAAAACGTGGAGGATATGGAAAAAGAGTCGTTTTTAATAGCCTGCCGGAATCTAAAAAACAACATTTTACTGGGGATGATAATGATATTGTCGCGCAGTTATTATTTAAATGTGGTGTTTCTGGCTGGTTTGATCGCCTAACAATTCGCAACAGTGAATTGTTAGAGCGTATTATTTCTTCGGGAAGAGCTTTTTTTGATTTAGATGCTGAAGAGCCTATTCGAATGGGGGAGGCACTGACAGGGATTTGTCAATGGGTTCTCTCTGCTAATGGCAATCAAAGTTTATTGTTAATGCATGAAAATAAGGTGCTCACTCCTTTGCTGTTAGATGAGTGCTGGTATTTTAATAATACCGAGGCAATTATGGGGCGCTTAAACACCCCATATCCCGTAAAGCAATTACGTCATCTACTTGAAGCACCACCTATTCCGTTGGAACAAGCAAAGCTACTAGCAAACAAAATGACTACAACATGTCCGGAATTTCCTACCCCTCAAGTTTTTGAACAACGTCAAATGCTAGAGATTAAACCTACGCCGGTATTAATTCTTGATGCACTTAGTGATTCTGATATGGAGGCGTCTTGGCTTTATGACAAAGATGAAGAAATCAATGCCCTGTTTATTGTGAAAGTTGCTTTTGACTATTCTGGATTGATTATTGCACATGGGGATGAATGCGCACAGGTGGTGCGCCAGCAGGGAGATACATTATTAGAGTACAAGCGTGATATACATTTTGAAACGTCAAAGTTAGAGGAGCTGCATCAATTAATTAGTTTAAGGCCTGTTCATAAGTGGGAGCAACATGCTCTGGATTTAAAGGAAGACTCATTATTGGCTTTAAATCATATTGAAAAACTGGCCGATCTAGACCCACTTTATAATCAAGCTATACCACGGTTAAAAAATAGAGGCTGGCGAATTGAGTTTGCTAATGAGTTATATCAAGAAATCGTTAGCGCAGATGACGTAGAGTGGTATTCTGATCTACATGAAAGCACTACAGATTTCTTTTCTTATCAATTAGGTATTTTGGTTGAGGGACAACAAGTAAGTGTAGTTCCTCTTGTCGCAGCCCTTATCCAACGCTACAGTGGCAACGATCTGGAGGCTTTAGCCGATACACAATTAGTCAAGTTGCCTTTACAAGATGGTAGGGCATTGCAATTGCAAATGGGGCGTATAAAACCACTTATTCGCTTATTATTGCAATTTGGCACACGCCACGCTAATGAACATGAACATTTGCAGATTAATAAATATCAATTGCTTTTAATGCAAGAAGTTGAATTAGCAATTGCAGCAACTAAAGCGCGTTGGCAAGGAGCAGAACAGTTTCGCCAGGAATTAAAACAATTAATTCACTTAACCGAGTTGCCAGAGATTATTCCCCCTACTGGGTTAAAAGTTACTTTACGAGACTACCAACATTATGGACTAAAATGGCTGCAATTTTTAAGAGCCAGTCGTTTTAATGGTATTTTGGCAGATGATATGGGGTTAGGTAAGACGGTGCAAACTCTGGCCCATTTACAATATGAAAAAGAGCAGGGGCGCCTCAACAGGGCTACTTTGATCATTGCTCCTACTAGTCTCGTGGGTAATTGGTTAGCTGAGGCTAAACGTTTTACTCCCGATCTAAACGTATTGGTTTATCACGGCAGCGAAAGACATCAGGATAATTTTGATGATTTTGATTTAGTGATTTCAACTTACGGATTAATTCATAGGGACAAAGAAAAATTTGTTAATTACCCATTTTATTATCTTATCCTGGATGAAGCGCAATTTATAAAAAATGCCCGTACTAAAACGACTCAAGTAATTCAACAATTGCAGGCATCTCATCGTTTATGTCTGACAGGGACTCCTTTGGAGAATCATCTAGGGGAACTATGGTCCTTATTTCATTTTTTAATACCAGGCCTTTTAGGTGATGCAAAACAATTTAGGCTGTGGTTTAGGACCCCTATAGAAAAATATGGGGATTTAGACAGGCGAGAACTGTTAGCAAGAAGAGTAAAACCTTTTATGCTGCGACGTACTAAAAATCAAGTCGCTAATGAATTACCACCTAAAACCGAAATGATTCGTGCAATAGAAATCATGGGCCCACAACGTGATTTATATGAAGCAATTCGTATGAGTATGGAAAAAAAAGTTCGTGATGCAATTGCAAAACAGGGGTTAGGTAAAAGTCATATCTTATTATTAGATGCGTTACTTAAATTACGACAAGTGTGCTGTGATCCGCGATTACTGTCCCTACCCGAAGCAACTATTGCTCATGGCAACTCGAGTAAATTAGAGGCTCTGATGGAGTTGCTTGATAATCTGATCGAAGAAGGGAGACGGGTGTTAGTATTCTCTCAATTTACATCCATGCTGCAATTAATCGAAGAGCAATTAGTTGCAAAGCAATACGAGTATTTAAAATTAACCGGGCAAACACAAAATAGACAGGAGTTGGTAGAGCGTTTTCAAGAAGGAAACACCCCTATTTTTTTAATTAGTCTAAAAGCAGGGGGAACTGGATTGAATTTGACTCGTGCTGACACCGTAATTCACTACGATCCTTGGTGGAACCCAGCAGTTGAAGATCAAGCCACAGATAGAACTCACAGAATAGGTCAAGAAAATCCAGTATTTGTTTATAAATTAATTACCTCAGGTACAGTTGAAGAAGCGATTTTAGGCATGCAAGAGAGGAAAAGACAGTTAGTGGATGGGATATTAGCTGCTGATTCTTCTATGTCTATGTCTTTGAGTGAGGCAGATCTCGATCAATTTTTCATGCCCCTCGATTGAACGTTCATATTTGGTGCATCTTAAACGATCTGCCCCAGCTAAAAATGCTCACATACTGACCTCACATACTGAGGTATGTTAAGTTAATGAAAAGCGTTACCAAAAACCGCTTGTTTACGCGAGCGGATCCACTTTATTTTTCATTATCCTAAAGCCATGTATAATTAGCGAGCATTTCCTTAAAAATAGGACCTCCATATGTTAGACATTGAATTCTTACGTTATCTCGTGAAAAGGACAAAAGACAGTGATCCATTGCTAATTCAATGTGCTAAAAAACTCGAAGTGAGCTTATGGTCTACTAATAACAGATTAACAATGTGGAATATTCTCAAACAAAAGAATATGACTATCGATTTGAGAATGCAGTGGGCTTGTTTACTAGGGCTGACTGATCAAGTGAAACTCCTTGCTGAGCAAGGAGCTGACGTGAATAAGGTAGATTATTCGTACTTCGAGACTACTCCGTTAAAGATTGCAACTCAGAACAACCATCCTCAAGTTGTTAACTTACTATTGAGAAAAGGGGCTGAGGTGGATAAGGCGGGTTCTAGCGGAGTTACTGCATTATATATCGCGGCCGGTAATGGTTATTATGGCCTTGTTACGTTACTGCATGAGCATGGAGCCATTCTTAATAAGCGTGGTTATGGTGTCAGTATTTTATATCATGCTGCATCGTGTGGGCGTTATGACGTTGTTAATTTTCTAATTCTCCATGGAATAGACGTTAATGAAGAAAATACAGGTGGATCTACTCCATTACACGGCGCTGCTTACGGTGGCCATGATAAGGTAGTTGAATTACTGCTTTATCATAGAGCTAAGGTTAATCAACCAGCGTGTAATGGACTTACCCCATTACATTCTGCTGTTTTAGGTGGCCATGTTGAAACCATAAGATTATTAGTTACTAGCGGAGCAAAAGTCAATTCAGTGATAAGTTGTGAGGGAGATACTCCCATACATATAGCAGCATCAAGAGATGATCTTGATGCAATCAAGTTATTAACTAAAGCCGGTGCTGATATCAATAGAACCAATGCTAAAGGCTATCCTCCTCTACATATCGCCGTACTTAGCGGACATATTTCTGTAGTGCGGTATCTTCTGGAAAATGGTGCCCACACTAGTTTATATACACTGAGTCGCACAGGTTTATATAGGAATAATGAGACTCGCATATGGAAAAATACTCCGGGACAATTGAGAGCCGTTTTAATTAAAGCTATTGGGCAAAGCACCACTTTATTTTCTTTGACCCCATTCCCAGAATATTTTACCCTTGATGAGCAAAAAGAAATCCTTAGCATTCTTAAACAAAATAGGAAAATTGAGCGATACTATCGCGTAGCATGCCAGTTAATTGATCAGTCATTGAATCTCTACAATAAGGAGCTTTTAACAAAAGAGCAGATGGACTTCCTGAGCAATAAATTAATTAAGTTCAAGCAGAAGATTGCGAATTTGTCTCCCACTGCACTGCAGTTAAATAGGATTGACGAATACCTTGAATTTAAACAAGTGATTTTTTGTTATTGTCTTGAGAATACACCAGAAGATGCAATTGAGTACCTTCACGAAATGTCTGATCTTTCTTCGAGAGAAATTCAGGAAACTCTTAAATTCTTGATAGTTCACTGCTATGGAGATCATGCAAATTGGAAGACTAAAGCACAAAAAAAATATTATTTAGGCAAAATAATTGATGAGGTCTTTGTCCATGTTCGAGATTTTGATGCCGATCTAAATAAAATATTGGCTTATTGTTTCTGGCATCTTTTATATCCAGATGGTTTAGATAATCCAGGATTAACTTTGAGCTCGCTTTGGGAGCAGAGTGAACCAAATGAGCTGAAAAAGCTGCCGCCGCATCGTTTAGTTCTAGGGGTTCGAGTTTTATTGCAGAATGTGCAGAACACTAAAGTCTTGGCCACTACAATTGATTTGTTGATTGATATTCCAGAACTTGATATGAATCAAGACTTTCTTCTAACCTGCTTCACTCAGTTTTTTATAAAACATCAGAAATTACCCTACGAATCTTCTATAAAGAATTTTGAAGAGCTTTGTAATTATTTACCGTCAGATCCTTTTTTGAGGAAAAATAGTAGTGTTAGTGATAAAAGAAAAGTGATCATTGGATATTATAAAAATTTTATGGCAGCGGCCCCTTCTGTAGCAACAGTTTCTATGTTTGAGAATGTCACTGTCACCAATCAAGAGCAATATGAAGTAAAACAACTTGGCTTATAGGAGTGGCGATTTTTTAAATCAGCCTTTACTCCGCGCTAATACGGGCTATGCTTGTCTACATAGGTTTGGCAACAAATTGCCCGACATTAAAATCTGAAGAAGTCTAATTTTGAAAAAATATTGGTAAAGTTACATTTCATAGCTTATGCTTTAAGTGATTGGAATAATGGAGATAATTTATGAAAATATGGAAAGTTCTTTGTGGTTTTGTTATGGCCGTGGCTTATTTACCTTTAGCACTGGCGGCAGCAAGTCCTGCAGGAACCTGGACAACTATTGATGATAAAACTGGTGAAAAACGAGCTGTAGTTAATCTCTCTATTTCAGGCGGTACTTTAAGTGGAACCATAGTGAAAGTATATCCTCAACCAGGTGATACAGGAATCTGTCATAACTGCCCTGGTGCTTTTAAAGGTAAGAAGGTTCAAGGGTTACGTTTTGTTTGGGGACTAAAAGACAAAGGTAACGGCGTTTGGGATGGTGGTTCTATCCTGGATCCAAAAACAGGTAAAATATACAAGGCTAAGATGACACTTGAAGGCAATAAACTTTATGTCAGAGGCTATGTTGGCGTGTCAATGCTAGGTCGCACTCAAACTTGGGTTAAATAAATATTAAACCTAATAAGTTTTAGTGATAAAAGACACACGAACGTGTGTCTTTTTTTATTCACTTATTTTTTGTATGCTGTGCTACAATAGACCTCTTGCACTAAAACAAAATATACAGGTGAGGCAAGAAGTCTAATACCTGGAAAATGAAAGTCATTTTGGCTCAAACTAGTGAATGGTAAACAGTCCCTGAACTTAATGAATAACCGTTCAGTCAATGGTGTCCACTTAAACTCTTTATAACGTAGGTTGGACCCTTGGCCCGACCTACTCCTTAAGTTGACGCCATTGACTGTTCAGGGGATACTTGAATCTTGGTGGAAAGCCAAATGCTTTCTGATGATACAACGTGAACGCTCAATGGCGTCCACTTAAGAGAACATTATAGCCTGGATGGAGCGAAGCGTAATCCGGGATCAGGTTCGAATCAGGTTTCGATCCCCGGCCCTCATCCAGGCTACATTCTTAAGTGGGCGCTATTGCGTGAATGTTTACCTTAATTATTGTTGCTCTTATGTTAGATATACAAAGTTCAAAAAAAACAGTTGACCCCTTAAAACGTCCACCTCATTCTGCAGAAGCCGAGCAATCCATTATTGGTGGTTTGATGCTCGATAATCAGGTTTGGGATAAAATAAGCACTAAATTATGTGAAGCCGATTTTTATCGGACAGAACATAGAATTTTATTTAAAACTATTGCAACTCTGGTTAAAAAAGACCAACCCTTTGACGTGGTAACTCTTCTCGATGCATTGAAATCTCATAATGAGTTAGATGATGCAGGAGGAGAGGCGTATTTATTTGAATTAGCTAATAACACACCCAGTGTGGCTAACGTCACTGCTTATGCGGATATAGTCAGAGAGAAATCAGTACAAAGGCAGCTTATTGCCGTGGCAACAGAAATCGCTGATTCTGCTTATAATCCAGGTGGAAGAGAGGTTCCTGAGTTATTAGATTCTGCTGAAACTAAAGTCTTTGCTATTGGTGAACAAACAGCTGGTGATGGTGGGCCAGAAAATATCAAATCCATTCTAGTACGCACGGTAGAAAAAATTGATCTGTTATATCATAGTACTGATACAATTACTGGTCTTGCTACAGGATTATCTGATTTAGATGAAATGACTTCTGGTTTGCAGCCCTCTGACCTAATTATTGTGGCCGGTCGTCCATCCATGGGTAAAACAACTTTAGTAATGAATATGGCCGAACATGCAGCCATTAAATCATCTAAACCTGTTTTGGTTTTTTCAATGGAAATGCCTTCTGATTCGCTGGCAATGAGGATGATGTCTTCTCTTGGTCGTATTGATCAACATAGAATTAGAACTGGTAAATTAGATGATGACGATTGGCCTCGCGTAACCTCGGCAGTTCATATGCTTTCAGAGGCGCCTTTATTTATAGACGACACTCCTGCTTTAAGCCCCTCGGAAATGAGAGCGAGGTCTCGACGTTTGGCAAAAGAGCAGGGAGGGATAGGTCTTATCGTAGTGGATTATTTGCAGCTGATGAAAGTTCCTGGATTTAATGCTGAAAATAGAACCGCGGAGATCTCTGAAATTTCACGCAGTCTTAAATCTTTGGCAAAAGAATTACAAGTCCCTGTTATTGCTTTATCGCAGTTAAACCGTGGTCTTGAACAAAGGGCAGATAAACGTCCAGTCATGTCCGATTTAAGGGAGTCTGGCGCGATCGAGCAAGATGCTGATTTGATTTGTTTCATTTATAGGGATGAAGTGTATAACGAAGACAGTCCAGATAAAGGAACTGCGGAAATTATTATTGCGAAGCAAAGAAACGGTCCTATAGGAAAAGTGCGTGTCGCATTTATTGGCAAATATACTCGATTTGAGGATTTAGCTTTTAGTGGGTATCAAGGGGTGGATTAAGGTGTCAAGACCTACGAAAATACGAATTGACCATGGTGCTTTAGTTCACAATCTGGAGCAAATAAAACGTTTTGCTCCCAATAAGCAAATATACGCTATGGTTAAGGCGAATGCTTATGGTTGTGGAATCAATGAAGTAGTTCCTGTGTTAGAAGGGCGGGTGGATGCTTTTGGTGTTGCTTGCTTGGAAGAGGCCTTAACTATTCGCGCTCTGGGTAGCCGAACTGAATGCATGCTGAATCAAGGTGTATTTTGCCAAGAAGATTATAATAAGGTAGCACAATTTCAATTTAGTTGTATTAT
>DAIAOV010000056.1 GCA_027437055.1 Legionella sp.
TTGCTCACGGACTAAACGCTCTTGAGCTTCACGTTGTTGTTGCTCACGGACTAAACGCTCTTGAGCTTCACGTTGTTCCTTTGTTGACTCTATTGCTTGAACAAATAAACCATTAAATTGTTTTCTTGCCGATATGTCATTAAAATCTTTGGATACTTCGTTAATTTCTGAAAATAGTCCTGGGCGTTCCACTTTATTTCGCACTGAACGGTAGTTTTCTTTAAAATCCTCGCCAACATTAAGAGGCATTGCATTACCCACACTAAAGTTGAACATAGTTAACGATTTTGAGGTTCCCACTACTAGAGCAGTTGGAGGCGGTTGAATGCAATTAATTATTGCATTAAAAACTGTTTCCTCTCCTTTTTTATTAGCAATAATTTGAATGTGTTGATCTAATTTAGGATATTTTTTTAATAGTTCCTGAACTTTTTCTTTATTAAGTGATTCCATCTCAATTTGCATTGCAGTAAGAAATCTCTCTAAGTCTGTATTGAAAAGCTCACCAGCTATGTCATAAATTTCCTCTTCGGGTAATCCTAGTTCTTCACGAATAGGTTTCTTGTAGGCTTCGAGCAAATTGTTATAGTCATCACGTAACTCTTCACCTAGAACACCTCTGCCCTCAAGTACTCGTCTAAGAGCAGATCGAAGCTCTGGAGTAATTGTAATAGAATTACGCAGATTCTCGGTAGAATAAAATTCTTTTCGCTGTCCTGTCATCCAGGTCATCGCCGGTTTAAAATTATTATCCCCTCCGCACTCTAATGAATTACTGATCGTCACACCACCTTCTTTTAATAGAGGTTGATATAAACTTAAGTAAGCGGTACTAAAACAACTCCCTAATACGATAGCAGAAAATTGGCTACTTTTATTAGTTAAGGAATCTTTAATACTCCCTAATTGTTGTCTACTGAGGTTACTTGAACCCATAACTGGATCTCCATGTCCTCCGCCAAGGTACAACAAATCAAAATTAGTATTAGAAGGTATTTTTTCTAATTTGTCTGTGATGTATTTAACATTGATATTGTTGATTACTCCCCTATCTTCCAACCCGTTAAGATGGTAGATAACATGATTTCCTGTCTTTGCTTTAACCGTTTCGTAAATATAATCACGTACATGTTCCAGCTTAAATAAATCAAGGGCTAGTTCTAACTGCACGCAACTCAATACAGCATTAGTTCGTATCAGTTTAATTAATTCATTAAATTCTTGTGGGGCTTGTTCATTAGGCTCTAGACCATCTAAAACAACTTTCAAATCATCATATTGAATCCCCTCAATATTTCTTATAATCAACGCTTTTCTAGGACGTGGAGCGGATGGAAGTAGTTCCTTACGCTTGAATTTTTCAGGCAATTCCGTAGCTGTCATTTTGATTCCATGACGATCGTGACCTTCTTCTTTAAATCCAAGATTTTTGTAAAATCGGATGGCAGTCTCGTTATCATGATCAACGTGTAATTTTATTGCGAATGGGCGTTTACTTTTTTTAGAATTCTCATCCTCTAGTAACATCACTTTTTCCATAAGTGCTGTACCGATGCCACGCACTCCACTTCTAGGATCGGAGCCTAGGTTGCTAATATAAGTTTGCTGTCCTTCTTGTGTTGCAAAAATATATCCAAGTACTATCTCTGGTCGTTCTTCATCATAAAAAACATAACAACTTTCTTCGTTAAAAAATTGGTTGAAATCGCTTTCTCTCCATCCACCTTGTGGATCAACGACACTGAAAATAACTTTATCTAAAGCGAGAACTTGGTCTTTATCCTTTAGAGTTAAACGACGAATAGGCATAATGGTCACTAATCAGATGAGAAAATAGTATTATAACAAGCCAAAGTTAAGAAATTATTAAGCATATTAATCATTAAATAAATTTAGTGTTATAACCTTGCACATACGTAGACTTGTCCGTTTTTGCGAGTTATTCGCTGATGAGACTACTTTCAATATCGAAGAAACTCATCATTATGGTATAAACTTAATAGAGCTAATAACTTTTTTAAACTCAAAATGTGTCTTGCATTAATCGCTGTAGAACAGCATCCTGAATATCCTATTATTATCTTATCTAACCGTGATGAGTTTTACACAAGACCCACGAAACCTGCCCATTATTGGCGGGACTATCCTAGGTTATTTGCAGGGCAAGATTTAGTTGGAGGTGGTAGTTGGCTTGGTATCAATAAAAATGGACAGTTTGCCCTAGTGACCAATTATAGAAATCCTCAATCCTATGATAAGACACTCTTATCTAGGGGAGTGTTAGTCAAAGACTTTTTGCAAAATGATATTGATCCTCAGACTTACATTGAAGCAGTTCGCCCCTTGGCACCTCAGTACAATTTATATAATTTAATTGTAGGTAATTTAAATGAAATTATTTATTTCTCGAATGTGGAAGAAAGAGCCATAAAATTAAAGCCAGGACTTTATGGTTTAAGTAACCATTTGCTAGATACCTCTTGGTATAAAGTATCAAGGGCAAAAGAATTATTTAAACAAGCACTCGCTAAACAAGTAACAGAAAATACTCCCGACAAAATTGATGCACTCTTATTTCCAATTTTAGAAGATAAAACGCTTGCTCCAGATAATTTATTACCACAAACGGGAGTCACGCCCTACTTAGAAAAGGCCTTAAGCTCCATTTTTGTAACCATACCTCAGCATACTTATGGAACCAGAAATTCAACGCTGCTTTTATTCACTAAAAACACTATCTATTTTTCTGAAAAAGTATTTAAAGAGGAAAAAATGATTTTTAATCAAAGGCAAAATATTATTTGTAATCGTTCATGAAATGATCCATCACATGTCGGACCAAAGGGATCGATCTAAATATGACGTGGTATCAGGGGAGAATGCGGGGTCGGCATTTTCTCTTTCCCTTTACATCCATCACTCAATGGGATATGAGATTTAAAAAATCTGCATAGGCTGGCTTGAATTGGCTCTTGTTTCCTCTCCACAAGCTCTTCACTAAGTATTTGATAAAGGCCAGCAATACCATCAAGCATTAGAGCATGCGACTGGCTGAAAAAATCGTCTGCATTGGGCTCTAAACTCAATTTATCACGCACCAATTTTCGAAACTGATAATCATCTGTAAATTGAGCTCCATATTTTTGAGATAAGTGGCGCTCAAACTCATGTATTTTTTCTTCAGGGATATTTAATGACTCAAGAAGCTCTTGATTTCTACCACTTAGATTATTGGTATTGAGGATATAATCATCAAATGCCTCTTTCAATGCGATTTGATTCTCACTGTTGATTCGTGATTGAAAATAATCACGGGCCAACTCTCTTATTTCCTGTAAAATGATATCTTCGGTGAAAATAATAATCAAAGGGTGTCCCAAAACAGATTGAAACAGCCTACGCTTTACACCAGAAAAGCAAGAGGGTCTATCGCCAGTCAAGTCATCATATTCTTCTGTCTTTCCTTGTTCATTGATTCGGGTATTATCCCAATTATGTGCTCGTCCAATCAGCGCCAGCTCATCAATAAAATGCTCTAGCCTGCTTTCGAGAGTATGGCCATCTATCGGTGGTATTAATTTATCACAAGCAGCAACCCAAAATAAGGCAATTAAAGGTTGATACTCTTCAAAAGTAGCCCATCTCTCTCCTGTTTTTACATTACGATAAACATAAGAAGCATCGGGATTCATCCATGGATTCGGTTTTTGCAGATAGCGCCAAGCGCTGTGATCTTTATGTTGGTAATAGGCTTTTAATGCGAGCTGATAATCACCTTCACTTAGTTGCAGTTTTTTAAATTCAGCAAAATCCATAGGAAGAACAATTCTGTTTCCTTTAGCGCTTATTATGAATGCTGGATTTCTTTCATAACGATCTCGTAATTGGCTGCGCAGATCATTTATAAGATTATTAACGCCTTTAGATTTCAGTACAGGATGATAATGTCGAATGGCATTATCCAAACGTTTTTGTTCCCCTGTAGACAGCGCAGTCATAGAGGACTCTTGGTCTCTAGCTAGCCGGGCTAAATCTAATTGCCCGTTAGTTTCTGAACGATAAAAATTATTTTGCTCAGTGAGCCTTCTGACTTCAGGTATATTTAGAAGAATAGTCGCAGCTTCATGATTACCCATCGTTAGAGCAAGTCGTATCAACTCATTGGGTTGACCTTCGGTAATCTCAGTGTGAGCTAGTACTTTGACTGAGGGTATACTCAGTAAAAAACGTATCTCATCATCCAATACACGATCATTCCGACGAATTAGATTCCTTATCATATAAAAACAAATTTTTGCCTGCTCAGGATCATCGATGTTAAAAACACCATGATGCGGAATATTAATTGCATCACGATGAAGGGTGTTAAGTCGTTGCTTGATAAATGGTTCAATAATTTTCGCACCATATTCACGCCCATGCATTTCAGCATAAGCGAAACATGCACTGTTTTTTGAAAGTATCCATTCGCTTATTTCAAAATGATTATTGTCAACAGATTTGCTAAAAGCATAAAAATTATCAGCAGCCACCATATCCTTAACTAAATCCGGTGCTTTAGCTTCAAAATACTTTAATATTTCAATCTGACCTTTGCTTGCCCCTATTCTATAAGCATAAAAATTTTGGGCTTTAATCATTTCCAACGTCAAGTCAGGCACTTTATCTTCTAAGTGCTTTAGAACGTCGACATAACCGTTGCGAGCAGCATCTTTATATGATGAAAAATTTCGGGAACTAATCATGTTACGAGCTAACGCAGGAAGTGTCTCCTCAAAAAATTTTAATACATTAGGATGACCATTCTCAGCGGATTTTATATAAGCACAAAATTCATCATCCTCAAGCATCGTCTGAATAATGGAATCGTCATATTGGTTCGTATACTCTCTCAATAAAGAGAGATTTCCTAGGGTAGCCAATAATGAAAATACCGTGTTTCTATCTAACTTGAGTGTTGTAGCAACCTCTTGAAGTATCGGTAAACTAACAGGCTGAGACAAAGCTATAGCTATCCATGCTTGTTTTTTTAACCATTTATCCTTAAGCTTCGGCAACGATTTATTTAAATGAGACATTAAGTTGTCAGGTTTGACTTTCATCAGTGAAAGCACAGTATCATCCAAGGATTCGTAAAACAGTTGATTGTCGTACCACATTGAAGAAGGTATGAGCTTTGCTTGCTTGTGTTTCATTCGCTCTGCATTCGTCTTGAACCTTGGCATATGTTCTCGCAAAAAAATCCATTATGGACGATATTTTAACATAAGATTTATAAATTAACACTATCGAGCAGCATAGCTGATCTGTTCGCTAATGAGGTGTTTGCTCCCGATTGCAAGCAACCGGGATACGTGGGCTAAAAGCATCAATTCTTAATTCCTCGTGATCTGTTAAGCTCATTTTCATCATCATCATCCTGCAACTCCTTGGCTCGAGCTTTGAATTTGAGCATGGAGTCTGCAGTGCTTAACAACGACTGAGGATTTAGGTTTTTTCGGGCTATTAAGGACTCATCTACTAAGGGTTCATCTACCACGATTTCCTCATCATTGTCATTGGTAACGACAATATCAGGAGCCTCATTCTCAGTAACCACAATAGTTACCTCTGGGACTACTTTTTTAGGCTCTACTTCTAGCACGACCTCTTGTCTTTGTTGTTGTTCCTCCAGTGCCTGTTCACTGAGCAATCCTTGGACGTTAGACTCTCTTGGTTGTACTTCCTTAGCTTCTTTCTGAACAACCATCTCCGCCTCAATAATAGAAGTCTCGGCTTGAAGTTCAATTGACTGCTCAAGACCGTGCAATTGTTCGCGTTGTACTCCCATGTCACGTTTCGCATCGTAATAATCTGGTGGCATAAAGGTCAGTGTCGCAGAAGCTGAGACCTCATTTTTGATTATTTTAGGTAGATCGAAATGCTCATCAAAGAATGCAGTCTCCTCTCCTTCCAGTTCTTTAACAACAACATGATGTTCTTTGGTGAAAATACCAAAGAATTTTTTAATGCCATTAATTAACTTGTTGATCGCAGACACCTCTCCTTTTAGTTCTTTAACGTGCTCAGTATTTCCTGCTAATTGTTCTTTAACAACTGCATATCGTCCCTCAATATCTTTAATTGCAGCTTTTCTTTGTGCCTTCAATTTAGCAATTTCCTCGTCAATTGTTAAAACCTGCATATCCATGTTGACTAAGATCTTATGGCTGGTTACAAACAGTCTACGCTTTTGACCGTCTAAAGGTTCGAACTCTATAGGACGATTGGCTACCGGTTTATAATGAGCCAAAAGTTCAACAAGAGCTTTTTGTCCTGATAGCCGTTCAGCAGCCTCATTGACCCAAAACTCTATTTCTTTTGGAGTTGTTGTGACATTTAATGTAGCAAATGTTTGCTTAATAGCAGCAGTTATTTCCTCCCTAGATATAGGATGAGTTCTAAAGTCTAATAGTCTGTCCGGTAGTACACACTCAGCTTTAGGAAGTTGAACCTTAATGAGGTCAAGGACGCGTTTATTAAATTCTTTTTGCGCCTCGCTTGCACTTTCCGCGACGCCAACAAACTGCCTTAAAAGAAAATGCTTTATATCTGACTGCATTGATTCAATATTCTTTTGTTTATTGGGTCCAGCGATTGTGGAATAACACAATCTTTGCTTAACTCTCTCTATGAAGAAGTCATCACCCTTCTCCTTAAAAAAGTCCGTAAGAACAGCAAATACTTGATCCTGAAACTGATCAAAAGATAATTTTGGCTCTGCACTTCTTGCATCAACAACAACTTTTTTAATGCTAGCGACAAGAGAATTAAATACTTTATTTCTCTTTGCGTTATCTGTCACTGTATCGTCTAAGTAATGCATAGCAACATCGTAGAGTAAGTCGAGAAGCGATTCATCGCCGTTCTCCCCCCACAGTTTAACGCTATTATTTGCTTGTGTACGCTCTGTCTTCTTCTTATTCTTTTTTCCACCACCACTGCGAATTGTAATTTCAGCTGGCTCTTGACTTGCAGCAAATAAAGCATTAATAGGCAAGGTATCGTGAGCGCTATATCTCACGTTTTCAGCAACTCGTCTTTCTAGAATGTTATAAAATTTATTAAGTTCCTCCCCTAGTTTTCTCTTTAACTCTTGGGAAGACATTGCTTTAGTCTTATCTGCTTTATAAAGTTTATTAATACAATGGTTGGCACCTGCTTCTACGTCCTCCATCCATTTTCCATCGAGTTGGAAGCCGAATTCCTTAGCATTTCCAACTTTCTGTTGAGCAAATAAACCTATACAGTCTAAAAAAGTCTCACCACAAGGCCCCAAATCCCACTCTTTAACGTTGATATAACGAGCCATTGCACCAGGGAAACGTTCAATTAACTCTTTCGATCCATCTGCAACAATTTTTTCTCTCTTGTCTTCTAACTCTTTAATTTGTCGCGCATAATCTTCAAAGGTTTTTTTCTTCTCAGCTCTAAGATCTTTTGCTTGTTTTAGAAGACCTTTTCTTTCTTCCATAGCACCATCATGTTCCTTCTTAATTTGCTCTGCAATTAACTTAATTTTAGGGTGTTCTTCTGCTGCAAAACGTTTATTTAACTTGGAAGAAAGGAATACATCAGCCTTAGACTCACCTTCTCCTAACGAAATAGTGACACCATTGCGCTCATGTTTTTTACCTTGTTTGTCGGTAAATTTTAATTCTTGCGTTTGCGCAATTTTCATCTGGAGATTTTCATCAGTTTTTCCAGAAAAGCCCCATTCTGCTATATGAAACACTGAGTCTTTAACGGAAAGATTTTGAGTCTCTTTAAAGGTGATATCTAATGAAGGTTTAAGTTGTTCTGGAGTTAAAATTCCCTCAAAAGACTGAGCTAATTTTGCAACAGTATCCCCAGTAACTGAGTGTCTATAAGCTGCAAAATTCAATTTTTTCACAAGGGGATCGGTTAAAGACGCAATTTCTGGTCCAGCTACAGGAACAAGAACTTTTAATTGAGAGACCTCATTTATCTTTGTAGATCTTATATCATATAAGCTCCAGCCTTCAACAGGTGAGTTCTTAAATTGATTTGCCTCATCTTGGTTAATTAAAATAACTTTTGGATCACCTACTTCTCGTGCTACAAAATAATGGACAGGAGGCATAGGGTCTTTATAAGTTGGGCTACAACGAACAGGATCAGCCTGATTAAATAAATTCTGCATAGAGGCTATTTGGCTCGCCAAAGATAACTTACTTATTTCTTCTTGTGCTGATAAATAATCCATTGAAACAGGTTCAAAGGGTACGTCATGTTTTGTCAGGACAGTATCAACAAAAACCTCTTCATTATTAACCTCAGAAAATGAATGAGTTTGGGTTTGAGATTGACTTTGACTTTGGCTTTGTGATTGGCTCTGAGATTGATTCTCAGTCTCAGAATGCGCTTCAGACAAAACATTACCACTGGCAGAAGGAATAACAAATTTATCGCTTAACTGTGCTTCTCTCCTTTGGATAATCCTATCTTTCATTGCATCGTAAGCATTTAAGTCCTCACGTCGCAATACAGGTTGCCCTAAGTCTTTTCTAGCTTGATTAACAGCAGTAAAAATAGACGTCATTCTCTCATCGAATGACTTTCTTAAACCTTCGACAAATTGTTTTTTTGTAACTTCACCATACTTGCCACCGTATTTCGCTTTCAAATCAGCTAAGCTGCCAGAAATAAAAGGGGAAATAGTGTTGAGTTCTCTGATGCAATCACTAAATGTTTTGATTTGAGATTCAGTCCAGTTCCCTGAGTCCATTAACTTAGTTATCTCTGCCTGTTGCTGCATAATGGCGTTTTTAACTACTGAATCCAACTCCATCGTTAGTACAGAAACATTCCTTAAATCACTCTTGAGTTCTTTTTGCCTTAACCAAAATGCAATATCGTTTCCTGTGAGTCCTTTAGGTCTATCGTTCTTCTTAAGGTTTAAATCGATAAGAATTTGTTTTTCTAAAGCATCAGGTACGGCTATTGAGAATGCTTGACCAGATGTCTTATCAATAATTTTTCTCATTCTCATAATAGCTTGTTTATAGTCATTGTTAGTGACGGTAAAGTTTAAGGTTAAAACAGCATGTGCTCCGTCCATCTGTTTAATGTCTGCACCTCTTGAATGGCTTTGATCATAGTAAGTAAAATAACTGCCTTTTCGATCAGATTCAGTTACCATTTCGGGGGTTAAATCAACAATAGTTTCCTTATTATGCTCATCTACGGTAAGAACCTTTTTCATGTTAGTTACATCATCGTAGAAAATAACACCTTTTAATCCTTTTAACGGCTCTTCTTTTTGTTTTAATTGAATTGCAATTTCTTTCGCTACACCACGATTACCGATCTTACATAATCCACCGACGTCAATCAGTGTTCTTGTCTTGTCAGAAAACGATTTAGCTAATTGTGTTATCAAAGCAGTGGTGTACCCTTCATCCGCTTCAGTAAAACGTGTTGTATCAAGTGAAGTAGTTCCTTGACAATTTTGCCGTCCCATAATGCCTAAGGTCATGTTTCCATCGGCAGCTGGGTCAAGCATGTTCTCTTTAAAGTGAGAGGAGGTATCACCTGCAGTTCCTGAAAAGCCAATTACAGCATCATTAGTCGTTCCTTGCTCATAGCGATTACTGTTTGCTTTTCCAGAATCAAACTTGATTTGCTCTTGAATGATGGTACGAGCTAGCATTCGTCTAAATGCGGGCCCCTTATCAAGAGTTGCGAAATATCTTTCTCTTTCTGCATTTCTAAAAATGGGATCCTCTATCTCTGCTAACTTTTTAATTTCATTAAAAATAGTAAGAAACTCTGGCTCAATCTGTTTTCCTGTCGGCTCCAAGAAAGGCTTTTCACCGATACCACTTCTAATTGAGTCAATTAAAAACTCCAAGTGAGGAATTTCATTGATTTCAGTTCTAGGATCAAGATAATACAAAAAGGTAGTCATTGCGGTAACTTCTGGATTATCAAACCTTGATCCCTGTGGTTTTGGCGTATTTGCTGCTGAATAAGGAACACAAATTAACAGTGGCTTTGTCGATTTAGTTTCTTTTCCTGTCTTAAGCGCATCATAATCATATAATTTTGAGCCATCACTAGCATTTTGAAACCATACACCAAAGTCAGTACCTGGTTCTTTTTCAGTAAATACACTAAGCATCACAGGATCAGTCAAAACAGCACGCATTAAATATATTTTCGTACTATTAGAAGGAGTAACTGTTTTAGGTTGTTCTACCTCTAAAGAGGTAACATAATTCAAAATACTGTGTTCAGCATCATCTACAATATTAAATTTGGCAAATAACACCTCTGCTAATTTAGCTGGAGTTGTGTCTTCTGCTCCACGGATGGTTTGAGTAATCACTTCTAATGGATAAATTTCATCTGGATTAATAGCGATTTTCTCGCCGGAAGTATAGTTCACGTCTGTTGTCGCACTATCTTGGGTAGCATCTAATTCATCAAATATTGAAACAGTGGTTAAGGAACGAATCTCATTAAGTATTGAAATACATTCCATAAGCTCTTTACGCTGCAAGGTTTCTTTAGGATTAAGTCTTAGCAACAGATCTAAAAATATCTGCTCTTGACACTCCATAGAGTTGCGAACGTTAGGCGCTTGCACGAGTACTTCTCTATTCTCTCTAATGTTTTTATACATGGAGAGTCTTTTCTTCAAATCTTCCTTAGCATTTTGCAATGATTCTAATCGAGGACTTTCCAAACCCATCTCAGGTTCAGGATCAACTTCTATTCGATATCGTTGGAAGTCATCTTTTACAGCACGTCCTGCCAATAAATTACTTAAGGTTGAGGACATGTCTGCCGTATTGGTTTCAAGTGCTGATTTTGGCACTATAAAGCGAACCAATTTTTCTCCAGTCTTGTACAAGGCCACTAACGGTAATAAGGTAGTTTTACCAAATCCCATTCGTGCTTGAGCTGAATCAATTTTATCAGGATTAGTCTCATCATCCAAAAGCAAACCACGGAAGATATTCACTTGACGAGTATTACAACGATGGCCAAACTCAGATTCAAACAATAAGAATGCTCTTTGCATTTTACGTTCTTGTTCCACTGCATTGGGATCGGTTACAGTGCTATCCAACGCAATTTCAGAGTCAAGTAAACGGTCTAATTGGTAGTTTCTTTTAATATGCAGCATAGAGACCGCTTTAGCATCCTGCCCCAATTTGAATGTACTTTGCACATCATTTAAGTGATCTAACTCAGTCTTATAATATAACAATCGAGTCATACCATTATTTAATGCGATCTCAACTTGTTTACGATCAGTTCCTTCGGGGAATTTAGCAAGAATCTTACCGTAATCATTTAGGAGATAAGCCGCATTGAGTTCCGCAAAAGTAATTCGTGGAGATGACCCATCTAAAGTGGATTCAATCCTAATTTTAGCCTCAAAATATTCTATATTGCATTTATCTTGTGCTTCAGCGACTTTTTCAATTAACTCATCCCTAGCCCCATCCTTGATTGTGTAAGCGCCGCCACTCACTGCAGTTTGATATAAAAATGTTTCAAGTCTATCAGAAATGGCTCGCATCTCACTTTGTGAAAAACCTTTTTGAGCAAGATAGCCTTGAATTTTCGCAGAAGAATAAAACTCACTAGGATGGCGTGTTAGTTGATATTTACCAGCGTCTTCTGGCCCTATAGCGCGAATCCATCCATCTTTTTTCATTAACTCAAATAATTCCGCTACATTTTGTTTCTTTAATCCCCCAAGACCTGCGTGCTCTGGGGTTACACTAAATAATTTTTCCAAAGTTTTAGTATTAAATAATCCGTAGTTTTCGTAATAATAACCATCTTCCTGCGCTTGAACTGAGTCTTTAAATTGAGCTAACTCTGTTCCTTTTAATCGTTGTTCAAGCTCAAGTTGGGACGCATCAACGAGGGATTGAGGATTGCTATGTAAGCTAAATTGAACTAAAGAACGAGCCCCTATTGACTCAATGGGCATATCTGTTGTTCTTGTATTGATGCTTACTGCTTTCTTCTCATCAGTTGGAACGGAAGCCACAGGCCTCACAAAGAAGTTTTGTAATGTATCCCCTTTATTGGCAGATAATTGCTGTAGCTCATCAGCTACAAACTCAGAATGTATTTCTCGCCACAGTTCAGAAAACTGAGCTAAAGGAAGTTCTTGAGACGCTTCTTTTAGCTCTTTCACTTCATTATGAAATTCTGTTAACAGTTCGCTATAGGCATCTCTGTCCCAAGTGTCTAATTTACCTGTGGCACATGCACCTCTTTCTAATATATGGTGCTGGAGCTCTGTACCAATCAACATAATTAGAGCGAGTCTATCTTCTTTTGTTAATTTCCCTTCTTCCCTTAAGTCTGTAAATTTCTTCTTAAGGTTTATTAATTGCTCTAATTCACTAGACTTTAAGGGAGATCTAGGAACATTAGCTCCCAACAATTGGGTTAAAATTGAAGTTTTACCCTCTACTGAGCCAATATGAAGGATGCTTTGGAAATCTTTAGCTTTTAATACGCCACCTTGATCATGATAAACGCGCAGGTTCTCTGCTGCTGCGTACGCTTGATCAAGTGTTTCTTTACCCTGTAAATAGGCTTGTTTCGCTAAATCATAATTAGTTGCTAATGTCTCTCTATTTTTTCCACCTTCTCTAAACTCATTATACGCTTTTTGCATTGCTTTTTCTAAATCAACCAACTCCCCCTCTAGAGTTATAATTTTGGGAGTTTTAGCAACAAAAACAAAATACTCTGGATTAGTGATTTCTCTAATTTTAGCCTCGTACTCCTTAATCTTCAGAGCAGTTTGTTCTTTAGCGTATTTACTAAACGAACTAGAGCCTTCGAGTGATTTAATTCTAGATTCAGCTAATTGAATTTCCTTCTCAATTTTTTTCCTAGCTTGTGCTGTGAGCGAATCAGATCTTAGCTCTTGTTTTAACTTATTCACTTGTTCTTTTAACCTAGGTACTTCATCTTTTAATTTTTGTATTTGTCCCTCTAAAATCTGTACTTCTTTTACTTCAGAAAGTGATAATTTTTTTTCAGTGAATGCACTACCTTCTGGTGTTACTTTAAGATGTCTTACTGATGTAGTACCTGCAAGTGTAGGACTATCTGAAAGGAAATAAGTTTGTGTTTTATCGTTGTAAATCACAAACTTAGCAATAGACGGTACATACACTATATTTTTATCAACACTAATCATTTCATCAGCAGGAAAGACCTTAGATAGGTTGTGAGCAATAGAGTCCTCTTCAACTGCTAAATTAATAGAAATTGGCTTACCACGATGATCTAATAACTTACCACTCCACACCTCATTGTCTTGACTTTTAGACACTTTTAATATGGGTTTAAAGTCAGCATTATAGCCATGTATGGTACCTGTTGAATCTATAAAATAGTGTTCTGCTTTAATTCTTCTTTTTAATGCAATGGGTATTGAGTCCATCATATCAGGTTGGATGTACTGAAGAGTTTTAGAGCCGTCACCTAAGGTTCTTAATGCTCTTTGAATGACCAAACTGCCATCTTCTAGAGGAGTTATAGATGCTTTTATTTTAGCCTCATTACCCTCATCCTCAGTATAAATATATCCCCCGTCTTGTGACTTGAATGGAAGATTTTGTATACCTAATACTTGTAAGGCAATGTTTGATTGCATATAGGCAGGCATTACTCCTAACTTATTATTACCAAGATAAATAACACCATGTAAAATATCTAAATTTCTATTAGACCCTAATGAGATAAATCCAGGGAGATCTTTAGTAGCGCTTGGCTTCTCAGCAGTAATGGTTACTTTTTGACCATCAAACTTATGATCTGCTACATACTGACTAAAAACACTCTTGAATTGTGCCGCACGGCCATGCTCTTGCAAATGAGTTGAGTAGTTTACTAGACTATCTTGCAGTTTATTGATATTCGCCTGTAATAAACCCATCTCTCTGCTAAATTCAAAATTCTTATTTAAATTAGCTAGTGTGTCATCATTTGCTTGATCAAAAATTAATTGATAAGCCAAATTAGAGCAGATTAATTTAGCATGGAGTTCATCTAATTTAACCTGATCGACTGGCGTTTTGTTGCGCTCAATCTCAATTCTGAGTGCTAGCGTATTAACGTCTCTAGCAAATCCAAATAATCGGTCTGTAGCATCCGGACTTTTTGTACCTAATGGACTATCTTTGGTTAAAGAATCAACAAAAGAATCTGTTTGTGCTGTTTCAGGAACCTCTATAGAAGTAATTGCCTTAAACGCTATAGGATCAATAATTGCAGCCTTGAGTAAAAGCTCATCAATAAATGCTTCGTGAGGTGCTTTAAGGGCACAAGGATTCTTTTTTTGATCTAAAGGTAAATTCCTTACAAAATCCAAAAGTTGACGTTTCTCTTCATCTGTTTTGGCATTTCTAAACGCATCTAAGAATGCTCTATCAAAAAGTTCACGACCTTGCGTACTATTTATTCCATCAATTGATAATAAAAACTTTTTATCTGAGTAAAATGCAATAAATTGATGAGCCAACAAAGCATCGCCATTTCTCATACCCAAGCGATCTGCGAGTCGACGCAATTGTTCATCAACTGCTGTTTCTTTGCCATAAGAAGTTAAAGCGACTTGTAATCCTTTTTGCCCTTCATATAACCCTTCTAATCCAATAGGAGACTCATGAAGAGCACGATCCACTTCGTTTAATAAAGTGATATCAACAGGTTCGGTACCATCAGCGGTTAGCGACTTAATTTTTGCTGACATGGCCTCATCACGAGGTATGATCAATTTTTCCCATTGTTTAATCGTTGAAAAGAATTTGGGATTAACCTTTGTCCCATCAATTTGCGACAAATTCAATTTTATTAAATTCATTAACAACTGACTTCTTTCTGCATTCTCCAAGTTCATGAACGAGTCATTAAGTGATTGATCTTCATCATTTGATCTATAACGCTCAAGCATACTATTTGCTATCTTTGTAACCAGCTCTGCTGGTGGAGGATAGGGCAAATTAAAGATCGCAGAAGCAGAGGCATAACAAAACTCTGTAATTCTCTGCCCCTTATTTTCTAAGCCATTATGAGCCTCTAACCTATGTAAATAACTTGCAACGTCATTAAAATACTGAGTACATTGCTCTTGGCCTCTCCCTTTAGGAATAGGCATTGGATTTTCTCGTAGAAACTTTAACGTGCTGCCATCTATCACTGTTCTTTCATACAGTCCTACAAATTTCGCTTTAGGTGCTACAAAACCTACTGAGTTTACAGCCTCATGTTGTCCTACTAAATCCGTACCAGTTAAATGAACCTCTGGAATGACAGGAGCTTCTTCTTTAGGTTTCGCTTCAACTTTAGACTGCATTGCTTTAATTTTTGATGCAATTAGCAATGCCGCCGTTTTACGTTGTTGACGGAAAGCCTCTATATTAATTGGCTTCATCCCCATTTCTTGGGCTTGTCCCTCAGCAAGATTTATGGGATAACCAGCTTGCTGTAATGCGGCATATTTAATATTAGCTTTTTGTTCTAAAAAGTAATGAAACCCATTATTAATAGCTTCCGTGGGATTTGCGCTGTTTTGCATACTGTATAATTTTTCAGGGCTTTCATGTTTTAACCATATAGCAAACATTCCATGAACCCATGCTTGTTTAATTTTTTCAGGAATAGGTTCTTTACTGAATTCATCTGCAGTTTTATCAAGTGTTATATATTCATCATTTCCACTGCCCATTGAATCAAGATTAGTCAAATCACGACTATCTACACTTAATATGACTTTTCGTTCCACAACTCCTAGAGCTTTTGTTTTTAACTTTTGGTTTAAACTCTGAATTTCTTGGAATACTGATCCTGGAAGAAATGTATTTTTTCCTTCTTTGAAGAATCGAGCTCGCTCTTCTGCTGTTTGTTTGTACAGGTCTCTATTTCTATCTTTTTCTGTTCCCATTCTTCCTGCGGACAGTTCATCTAATATTCTGTATTCTGCATTAGTCTCCATGTGATGGGTAATGACTCTTCCTCTATAATGATTAGTTTCTTTAATCCGATCATTAGCCTCTTTCTCAAAATCATTCTCTTCAAAGGTTTTTATAGTTTCTTCTAGATGTTGCGTAACGCTATCCAGTGCTTGTGCTGCATACGTAAACGCATGACTTACAGCATTGATTGTTTGTAAACTAGAATCCTTAGCTTTTAATTTTCCAAGCATCTCTTCTGCTTTGGCAATTCTATTCTCTGCTGATCCATCAACAGTACTATCCCCTTTGAGATTTTGCAGTTTCGTAACCGCCGACAGTTTTAATCGTTCTAGTTCGTCTACCTCTTTTCTGAGCAAGTCTAAACGTGATTCCATACTTTTTAATTTTACAGAACTTTTTCCTTTACCAATGCTTTGTTTTTCGATTTCAATTTCTTGAGTCAGTGAACTGATAAGCTTTTGCGAGTTATCAATCATTTGTGTTAATTTATTTTCACTTTCAGAAAGTTTAGCCACAACCGATTTTAGACTGGCAACAGTTTGGCCTATGCTCGTTGAGAGTTTATTTACAAAAGCTTGGCGTTGAGCAGCGTATACAGCTTTAGTGTATTGCTCTTCAGCAGCAGGCGATGAATTGCGTAAGTAATCTAAAAGACCAACCACTTTAGGATTTGTCAATGACTCTTTATGGGCTACTACAAGGTTAAAAAAAGTAGATTTATCAATTTCTTGCCGTGTGCCGCCTACATTTATTTCAACCTTAATAAACTCCTCTCTGTTGCTACCCCTAGTAAAAGTAACAACATTGGCCTCTTCCAAATCGTTTAATGTGACATTCCTCGTGGCGCTCCATGAACTAGCATGTGATAAGCGTTCTTTTTCGGAGCTTATATGTCGTTCATTGACACTGAGTTTTCTAATCTGATGATTAAGTAGTTGTATAGCCGCCTTCCAAGAGATAGCATTTGAGTATGAGCTTAATCGTTTCAATGCAGTTGGATCAACGGTTCCATCTACACTAGTCTTTAACGGCATGACGTCAGGCTGCCAGTCAAAGACTGGATCTTCACTATACACTGCTGGGGCAAAGACTTCTTCAATTTCTCGATCTCGGCCGTTACTTTTTAAATGCAAATAAAATTCTTTGGCATGACTAGAAATTTTATCATTGATACGGTCTATAGCTGGTTTATTTTCAACCTTATTTTCTTTGATAAGCTTTTCTTTAGCATCGAGCAATGCTGAGAAATATCGCTGATAATATCCGGTAGTTGGTGGTTTTTTCAATTCGCATAAGCGCATGGATACTTGATGTAACTCAGCTGGAGAAAGATATTCAGGCTCGATAGTTCTGACCATTTTGACATATTCTGGATCAACAAATGTTGCGCCTTCATCTTGAGTTGCATCTTTTTTTCCACAGATATCATTCAATATTTCTTCTCTTTGCTCCAGCAACATGGCGAGTCGAACTTTTTTATATGTTCCTTTACCTAATTCATATAATTCGCAGGACTGCGCTTTTTTGGCGAAACAGTTTTGAGTATTTTGTGGGCGTTGCAACAACTCTTGAAATTCCGGTAGCGCATCATCAGAGGCAATAGAACTAAAATTTTTTATGTAATTGGAATAGACATTAGATTGAGCGTTTAAAGCCATCAATCGTTCAAAATATCCCATGTGGCTACGTTCTTCCATGGTGGTATGTTTGAGTTGTAAATCAATATGAGTTTGTGCCCAACCTGCCATGGAATTGGAACGGATTAATGTACTTAAATAGTCTAACCCATCCGGAGTATCTAAGCGCTCTTGAGGAACAGAGAAAGTTAATGCATTTTTCCTCATTGACTCAGAGCCTAGGCGCCATAATTGATAGACACCAGCAATAGAACTGAATAAATCGCTAATAGCAGTCCATAAACCATCTTTAGCCAAAGTATCCCAAAAGCCTGTACGACCTTGTTTTATATTATTAACGCCCCCTTTCAAAAGAGAGGTATTTTCTAAAGCACCGGAAGAATCATAAGTCGATAGTTTTATCTTGTCCCCTTCCTTCTTGATAATCAACTGCATGGCATGGCCTTCTAAGCCAGTTTCAAGATATAATGACTCTCGATCTTTTAGATTTTTAACGGCTTCTTGTAACGCTCTACTTGCTAAGGACAATTTATCTTCAAAGTCTTTTTGTTTTTTTTCAAAGTTATGCTCTACCTTTTTGTAACTGTCTTTAGGTTCTCCCTTTTTGGGATCAGTAGGAGCATAGCCTCCCCAATCGCCAGTCACCTCTTTCAGGATATAGCTTAAATCTCTGGTACGATCCATATTTTGATGGTAAACAGCTAACTGCTCTTTATCTTTTGTTGATAAATTCACTCCATGCTGTTCAAAATCTTCTGGGCTACGCACCAGCTTATCTATAACTTCGAATTCCATAGAGGTTACTAGCGCAGCATATCCACCAGTAGAGCAAGCATGTTCACCTTGTAAAAGATTCGCTTCTGAGTCATCAAGTACCCTATTAATAGTATCTTGTACTAATTCAATTGTGGCATCATCATCATCATCTCTTGCTAAAGACTCTAAAACGGTATTTAAATCACGATGATGCTTATTTTTTGTTCCTGCCATCATCTGTGATGCTAAGACCATCCCAAAGCGAGTTTGAAGCGCTCCCTCAATTTGCGATGCATTACGTTTTCTTTCGCCTCCCATGCTGGTTAAGCCAGTGACTTTTGCAACATCTTGCGCACCCTTAGCACGTAATAGTTCTAGAGTTTCTCTTTCTTGTTCTGAGATAGTATCTGGGACAGGAGGCTTTTCCTTAGGTTCTGGCTGTTGAGGAGCATTACCAAATATTATCTTGCCAATCGTATAAAAACCATAAGGTATTATGGCTACAGCCCAAAGCACTATTTTCGCAACAAATGCAACCACGGCTTGAAGACCATTAGAAATAGCTGCTCCAATATTAGACCAAATACTAGGTTCTCGTTTGGGAGAATCTTCTACAGTTTTGGCTGCTGGCTTATGTAGTTCTAAATTAACTTGATTATTCTTATTAATGAGGTTTTGCCATATCTCTGTTTCCCATTGAAGGAGCATATGCTTCCCCCCCGGGCGCACCTTCTTGGCATGTTTCCAATGTAGATAGGCTTCTCTCCAATCTTTAGGTTGTTCTGAATCATTGCTTCTTGCCTTCTTTTCAGCCGCTAAATCCTCCCACAATGCCTCCACTCGCTCATCTAGTTCCATAAGAGCTAATCTACGTTGAAGGACGGCTAACTCTTCACCAGTTGCTCTTTGCAGCAACTGTTTCCTTGCTACCTCATCGTTTAGTCCTAAAAGAAAATCTTTTGTCAGGTCTTCATATATCGACTTAAGCTGAGTGCTTATTGTGCTATTTTTCTTTAATGCCGTTTGAATCACAGTCGTTGCATCGAGCTGATTTTTATACTCACTTAAGATGTTCTTTAGTTGTCGTCTACGAGGTGAATCCTCTAACGCTGGCAAAATTTCTGATTTTATTACTTTGATTTGATCAATGCCCAGTTTTTTTATGAATGAATTAATTTGATCTAATTCAAGAGTAGAAAAGATATTAGCAATCTCTTTAATATATTTAGTCATCTTCAGCTCCCAACCTTTTCTATTTATTTGCCATTTACTAAATCATTAACCTATTTAAAACCAATGAGTGATTCGCCCAACTTTTTCATTAGAGAAGAGTCTCTAACTTGTTAAACTCGTACTCCACTATTTGAACAATAAAAAAGGCAACCCCTAGTTAAAGTTTTTCTCAAAAAACATACAAAGTGATATTTTATATTGCTTTATAGTAAATTATAGAGCACATCGAGTATTATTACACCCATATTGATTTATATAAAAATACTTTTTTTATTATTATACTTTTAAAAAATTAACAAATAATTAACAACGTGATTCAATTACAGGCATTTTTTTGCACAGGACAAATCAAATGTCCTGAGCCAGCGGACAAACCGCAGGACGTAGGGGGCAAAATACTACTTTTTCATTTTTGTCCTATGTAAAACGGGCATTTCATTACGTAAATTGTATGGATAATGAGGAAGAATATTGCTGGCCAATGATCTTTGGTAGGTAACTCTATGAAAGCAAAATTTTTTTAATAAATTAGACCTCTTGCATCACTAGCAGATTTTGCTTGAAAGCCAGACATAAATATTTCGAGGAATGCAGTTTACATGCGAGTGTTGTGCCTTAGGCCTTATTGGACTCCTAAAACAAGTCGCGATGAGAAGTTTATATCTTTGATATTTATAATATTTTTTATAATAGAAAAATGATTTTATAAAATTGAATTCAATTAATTCTAATGTTAAATTGAACTCACATTATCCCGTAAAGCTTTTCCCTCGCGAAGGCAGAAATGCATAACATTTATACGGGATCCAATTCTAAATAAAATTAGAGATAAAATATAATGACTAGGACGCTTTTTACTTCATCACTCCTATTGTTTTGTTCTATTGCCTCAGCCCAAGATAAAGTGATTCAGCATTTTTTCAAGGACGTGAATCCTTCAGCAATATCCTCCACATCAAAAAATAATATACAGGTAAGCCACTTTCGCCTTGTTAAGATTGACCTCAGCCAGCTCTATACCGAACTGGAGCGCGCGCCTCACAGGGATAAGTTAAAATCAGGAACAACACTACAAATAACGCTTCCTTTTCCAGACAAAACAACCAAACTGTATCAAATTGTTGAAAACAGCACGTTACACCCTGAACTTGCTGCCCAATACCCAATGATTAAAACTTATGACGCTTATGGAGTTACTGATCCTGGCGAATTTGTTAAATTGGATCTCACTGCTCAGGGATTCCATGCAATGATTCTTAGACCAGGACAAAGTCCTATTTTTATCGATCCTTTAAGAAAGGGAAATACTCAATATTACATGGTTTACGATAAAAAGGACTTTATTACCACAAAGCGATTAAAGTGTGGCGTACATAGTCAAAGCCAATTGATCACATCACCTATTGGATCTAAACATTTCGCTGATTTTAATTCCTGTCGACTAAAAAAATATCGTTTAGCTATCGCCGCAACAGCACAATACACGCAATTTCAAGGTGGGACAGTAGAAGACGCATTAAGTGCAGAGGCCACAACAATCAATAGAGTGAACGGTGTTTATGAAATTGATATGGCAATCACCATGCAAATTATTGCTAATAATAATCTTATTATCTATACCGATCCTAATAATGAGCCTTATACGCATGGTGATCCTAGTAAAATGATTAGTGAGAATCAAGAGAATATTAATCAAGTGATTGGCGCAGCTAATTATGATATAGGACATGTCGTTGATTCAGCGGGAAGTGGTCTTGCAGCGATAGCTAGTGTCTGTGACAATGATATTAAAGCCAGAGGAGTTACCGGCCGCACAAATCCCGTAGGAGACCCTTTTGATATTGATTTTGTGGCTCACGAAATGGGCCATCAATTTGGAGCAAATCACGTACAAAATAATAATTGTCAGCGTAATGATGCTACGGCTGTAGAACCTGGAAGCGGCAGCACTATTATGGGGTATGCGGGAATTTGTTCGCCCAATGTTCAAAATAATTCGGACCCTTATTTTAATGGTATTAGCCTGCAAGAAATGGGAGATTTTGTCTCCAGCCCATCGCATACCTGTCCTGTCACAACAGATATTCCTAGTGCCCCGATAATTGAGAGTACTAATGGAGGATTTACAATCCCAGCTCAAACTCCCTTTGCTTT
>DAIAOV010000057.1 GCA_027437055.1 Legionella sp.
TCAATTTGAAAAGCAGAGCGATTTTTTAATGAAAGTTGCTTAACTGGGGTGTAACAATTTGGTTGACCACGTCACTTAAATTTAGTTGAGTCTAAGGATATTGAACAATTAAGAAGTCAAATAGAGGGCTTACGTCTACAATTTCTTAACGAAAATAAACAATACTCCCAGGACAGTAGTCTCTTTTTCAGTAATATAGGTGATTACATATGTCGTGGTAGGCCAGCTGACGCGGAAGTGCAGCTACCTCTAGGAACTGAAGAAAATGAGCTCAATGCCGAAGCTATGTTACAACAAATGCGGAAAATAGTAGACTCAGGATATGATTACGACTTGTATACACATAATTGTTCAAGCACAGCATTGAGTGTGTTAAAGGCAGGCAGGGATGGAAAAGTATCTGAGGTTACACCTGCAAAACGATTTACTACAACTAATCCTCAAACAGTATATAACGAAGCAATCGGTTTAAGAAATCAAGTTTGCAAAATATCTCCAAGTGAATCACTCTCAAGTCTAGACAATTTTTATGCTACCAGATCATCAGGAACTACTGTCATACCTAGAGACTGTTCAAGCTTGCATGAAGCGATACTTAGTTTTGCCATAGATAATACATTTCCAGATCAAGAAGATATAAACAATAAAAGATTCTTTGTACTTTCTAAAGAGGATAGAGAAGGCTTGTTAGAACATAAGGATAAGCTCATACCAACGGAATTATTACGAGATCTTTGGGGTATTATTCCTGAAAGAACGTTACCACTTTCAAAAGATGGATCAAATAATGTAGTAATCGATCGTAATATGACTGTTGGGCAGTTAATCCAAGGTCTTTCTAATTTAGCACAAAAAAATGCTGAAGTACGACTGGTAAACCAAAATTCATTGATTGAATCTAAAGAGAACGATCCCTATGCGGTTTTAAAAGATAAAATAGAATCAGAAATTATGAGAATCAGTAAAAGAACTGATTCTAAATCAGTTAAAAAAACAACTGAGTTAACTAATGATTATATTAATATAGTAGAAAAATTAAACAATATGGAGCCACCACTAAGTAGTAAAGAAAAAGCTGCGAAACTTTTTGAAGAACTAACTCCAAAACTCAAAGTAAATACTGGATTTAATATTAGAGAAACAACTTCATTTAGTGAGGTAAAGAAAACAGCAGTTGAACTCGGGTTAGTTGAAAAAACAGAGCAAACGAGTAAGTTTAAAAATATTTTCAGTCAATTTAGAGAAGAAAAAACTACTCCTGAGCAAGAAGATATCGTCCAGAATACCAATTCTTATAGATAATTTGAATAGAAACAACCTAACTATTGAAATTCAATTGTTTAGGAGCCATGATAATGCTCCTTTTTTTCAGTTATTAGGAAATTCCTAATAACTGAATTTTGTACAACCTTGTTTGCACTGAATGTATAATCTTCAGTTATCCGGAATTTTCGGCTAACTGAAATTTGAGCAAAATAATTACGATCTAAATAGGCTTGCATCATTAGCCCTGTTGAGCCAGGCGCTTCTCTACCATCAATTGAATATTATCGCGAGCTTTTGGAGAGAAGTATTGGTAAATTTCTAAAAAATCTTTGCCACTTATAGAGAGAAATTTGCATGGCATTGTGGTAATAATGCTTGCTGTTCTTGGAATTTTTCGCAATATAGCGATTTCACCAAACACATCACCAGCCCGCAATCTATTGATGCGTACCGAATGGTTGGATTTGGTTTTAATTACATCTACACCCCCTTCGAGAATAGCATAAAGCCTATCAGCTATTTCTCCTTGCTTCATCAAAATGACCCCTGTGTTAAATTCAACGATAACAGATTTATAGGCGAGCATGTTTTGTTCATGAAAGTCAATGCCTGAAAAAATAGGGATTGTATTTATCATCCTAAGAATCGCCTCATGAGATAAATGATCATTTGCATCCATAGACAACTATCCTTGTTTACAGAGTATTAATTCCATTATAGTTAAGATTGAAGATTCTGTTTAAAATGGTTTCACTAATTTGCTTCCAGTAAATGAATTGCCTTATCGATTGAGTGAGTTGGAACCAAATCATATTTGTTAAAGACTATGTCGTTTTATGATATACATAAATAAAAAATCAAATTGATAAATATATAGACATATGATATGATTTTTCAACTTTCTCCAGCTGTGCGCCCGTCAATATGTGGCTAGATAATCATTCGCTATTAACTTCTTTGAGAGAAGATTTAGGTTACCGTTCGCCAGAAGATAGTTGTCATGGATTTGCAATTCGATGGCTTGAAGCATGCTTAGTTGGCGAAGAAAGCTTATTTGAAAACCGTATGAAAGAAATTCACTCCTATGGCGATTCATTGATTGATCGAATTCAAGAGGCCCAAGACAAAGAAGAAAATCAACTAACAGAAAAAGATAGAAAGTTACTGGATATTCAAGCTTTTCTTAATCATCTGGAGTTACAGCAATCTCCAAATGCTTATACCTCACTTTTTGGTAGATTATATTCTCAATCAGACGTTGAATCCATTTCAGATATTGCTACTTCGGATACAATGCGTTCACGGGGTGGATTATGTAAAATATATTCTAATCCAGGGATGTACACGAAAGAAGAGGTCACGCAATATTTTGATAAACTCAGCGATGTACTGGACAGCGCTACAAGTAACTCATCAAAAGAATGCTGGGGAATTCTTATAGGTGGATTTCATCATACCCTTGCAGTAACCTATACACCGGGAAGTGGATGGCGGTTCATGGATAACGAACAATATCCCCCCTTAGCATTTTATAAAGAGGAAACCCATTTACTGGCCGATGAAATAATGAAGGGTCTAGTGGTTGAGCCCTCAATTCCATACATTGGTTTTAATACTTCGATTTTTACTGTCGCTGATAATGAGTTATTACCCGCTGTAACCACTGCCCTTAATCAATTTAATGAAAAACTGGTATTAACAGAGGAGATATTAAAGCGAGAGTCTGATGAATATGACTTGGCTTGTATTGCAACTCAAAATGAACATACCTGGGTTCTAGAGGAGTATCTTAAGTATGGGTTTAGGATAGACAAAAATTATGACAATTATCCATTAATTTACTTGGCTGTACAGCATGGTGATTTAGAAACTATAGAATTCCTCTGCAACAATGGAGCTGAAATAAATGCGTTAAATACCAATTACACACCAATCTATTTAGCAGCAAAGCATGGTGATGTCGCATCTATATCCCTACTTGCCAAGAAAGAAGCCGATGTAGACGAAGGGTACTGTATTACTCTGGAGACACCTGTTCATGTTGCAGCCAAGAATGGACATGTCCCTGCAATCACTGAATTGGCTAAACTGGGGGCAGACCTCAGTTTAGGGGATATTAAGGGAACAACTCCACTTCATGCTGCAGCTGAAAGAAATCATGTTGCGGCAATAGTGACACTTGTCGATCTTAAGGTAGATCCTAATATAATTGATGATAATGAGGCTACTCCACTTCATAGGGCTGCCAAACAAAATAATACAGAGGCGATTGTGACGCTTATCGATTTAGGGGCAAATCCTAATTTTGGAAACAATAACGGAACTACCCCGCTGCATATGGCTGCAAAAAAAAATAATACAGAGGCTATTGCGACACTGATTAATCTTGGGGCAGATCCCTCTTTAATAGACGATAATGGAGCTACTCCTCTTCATATTGCCGCCCAAATGGACAATGGTAGGGCCATCGCTATGCTTGCCAAATTTGGGGTGACTTTGAATTGTCAGTTAGATAATGGAGCAACCCCTATTTTTTTAGCAGCTCAATATGGTTGTATTGCTGCATTAAAACAATTAATTAAAGCAGGCGCTAATGTGCATTCGAGCTGCGAAATAACAGCAGAAAATCTTAGGGAGTTAGCGCTTCATTGCACGAAAAAAGTTGCTACAAGAGAATATGCAGAAAGAATAATCAACAACATGAATCAGTTTATAAAACAACATTATAGTGTAGTTAAAAAAACGATCAGCATTACCCCTTATGATATAGCTTGTATCGCAGAAGAAGAGGAGCTGCTTTGCTTGCTAGAGAATAATCACCATAAAAGAAAGTTAGACAAGACGGAGCCTGGATTTTTCTCCCATAATAATGCCAAAAAACCCAAAAGCCTTCTCCAATCTACTAATAAAATCAACATGATGTCAAATCAACGCTAACTCGACCACACTTAGTTTGTTAGCTAATACTGATCCAGATAGCACAAATAGTATAGCGATTAGAACCTATAAAAAAGCTGACTTTAAAGCAGCGAATCAGCAACCAGTTACAGGTGAGTTACGGATGCTCCGGGAGCAGAGGAACGATTTAGTCCCATCGTTTCGTGAACCACAGTACTAAATCATCATCCACCGGCGCACTGTCTCCAGGAATAACCGATTGGTAATTGTAAGTTACTCCAAACCCATCAGGAACATACCCTCTTTTAATATATAACTTTTGAGCATTGCCATAATCACCATACAAGCCAACACCTAGGCCAATCACATCACTACGAGTAGAAGCTAATTGTTCAGCAACTGCTAACAAACGCGTGCCAATTCCTTTATTACGATAAGGCGGCAAAACGTTCAAATCCATAATTTCTGGAATACGTTGTCCTTTAAAAGATGGATAACTCGATATCCATTTTAAAGTAACGTATCCTGCACATTGTCCATTATAAAAAGCAACCCACATAAAGCGCTCATTAATATTTTGCTCATGCCAGTAAAGATCAAAAGTTGAGCGCGGTTTATGCCAATCATGGCGAGCAAATTCATTAACTAAAAGAGGTATATCTTGTTCTTCAAAAACACGTATTTCTATTTGGTTTAGCTCTGACTTCGACAAATCAGTAGGCAAAAACTCTTTGCGGAGAAAATAAAATATCGAATTTTTATGAAAACCCACTCGCTTAAATTCAACCCTAAAACCTAACTTTTGATAAAAACCAAGCGCTTCCCAATCCATGGTATTCACTGTCGCAAAGTTACACTTTTTTTCTTTCCCATAAGTTAGAGCAGCATTGACTAACTTTGTCCCCCACCCTTTGTTTCTAATGACATCACTTACCCAAAGACTATCGATATGTAAGCCACCATAAAGCGTTCCACCGCTACAGCCACCTACAATCATATTATTCTCATCGCGAATAAAGAATGCAAAAAAATCTAAAGCATCAAATCCTCTCTGTTGCTTTGCATAATCAGTGATACCATGAATTAAAACCTGGACATCATTCTGATTTGGATTTTCCTCAAAAGATAATCTAAATGTCATAATCCAATCTCCATTACCGTAACTTGCTAGTAAAACAATTAAGATGGCTTTGGATAAGAGCATCTATTGTTTCTTTATTAAAATTGGGACAAAATCGTGGATAATCGCGATCCAATCCATAAGACCATTTTTCTAGACGTTCATGATCATAGGAAAACATCTCTTCTATGATGTAATCATCACCATAACTTTCATCAGTATGAATTCCCACTCCGCCATCGTAAAGCTCTCCTGTTGGTAGTCTTATGACAATATGCCAACACTCTTCTTGGGAGCGCATCATTATAAATGCAATGTGCACTTTGTCTTTAAAACGACTATTCCACGCCTCATAGAATAATTTAGCAAAAACGCCGCAAGGACCATAGTTAATTCGTGGAGTATCCTCATGAAATCCCAGTAACTTATTAATATCATTTTTTAAATTAGTTAAACAATGTTCCATTACTGATTTTAAAATAAAGTCGACCCTTTCTTTGATTGACATTTTGGGTATTTCAACAACATGATAATTGCAATAAGAATAGGCTCCTTTAAGTGCTCTATAAGTCAATATTGCTTCCTGAAAATCTTGTCTTCGCTCCTCGTCATGTTCATAAATTTCTTGCCAGGGTGGAAAAATAAATACCGTTTTGTTGTATCGAAATGTCGCTATAGCTTCAGTAACATCTGTGCTTATCTCATTGCAAAACGCCTTAGAATAGCCATAAAGGTCTGGTATTCCACGGTCAAAGAAAACAGCACGCTCTTCTGTATGCATTTTTTTGTAATCAGTAATGGATTGCTCCAACATTAGGTCACGAAATTTGGAGCGATCTCCTGTATGGGTAGCATCGCCACCATTAATATATTGTTTTTGAATAATAGGACGAGCTACTTCTGAAACAGTTAAAAATCCTCTACAGGCTAGTTCATTTAGAATAGTTGTCTTACCAGAGCCAGGACCACCAGTTAGTATGAAATAATTTATTTTATTAGACATATTTAATCCCAATTACAACCATATAAACTATACTTGCATAAAACATCTAACTAATATTGATAAATAATTGTTTTTTGACAACTAAGAGACCATATGGATAGATTCGAGGGGCCTGATATTCCTCAAATATCGGAAGACCTTTCTACATGGCGAGTTTTTTTACCGCCAGCTTTGTTATCGCTTATTTGTCTTATAGTTCGTTATTATACTAATTTTCTTGTTTTTCATAGCTTAACTGAATTATTCTCCGTATTTATTGGGTTAACCGCCATGACGGTGGCCACAACCACCACACAATTTACTAAAAATCAATTTGTAGTTTGTCTCTCTTTTGCAGAAGGATGGTGTGCAAGTCTGGATATTGCACACATATTAGTTTACCAAGGCATGGAGGTAATTCCCCATGTAGGCGGCGGCCAAAGTACTCAATTATGGATAGGCGCTCGATTTTTACAGAGTCTTTCGTTTCTCATCGCCATATATTTTTTGAATCATAAATTAAGAGTATGGTTATTTAATTTGTGCTATGGAGTATTGGTACTAATTATTTTTATATTAGTTTTTTCTGGCTACTTCCCCAACACATACATTGAAAACTATGGAGTGACACTCTTCAAATCATTTTGCGAGTGGGGAATTATTTTAATATTAATAGTAGGATTGATATCACTCAGACGGCATAAGAGTTTAATGTCTTCCAATTTGTTGTTTTATCTAACTCTTTCTATCATAACCATGATATTTTCCGAATTGAGTGTTGCATCCTATAAAAGTTTATATGGTATTGAAAATATAATTGCCCATATACTAAAAATTTTCTACTATTGGTTTATTTATATTGCTTTAGTAATAACGACATTACGCCAGCCGTTTAATATGTTATCTCGCGCTGCAAGCACTTATGATAATATTCCAGATCCAGTATTTATCCTTCAACTGGACACTATCATCAGCCAAGCAAATACAGCTGCTGGCCTAATAGCAAAAATGAAACCAGAGCAGTTAGTGGGGTTGTCTTCTCACTTTATTTTTCATGACAAAACAATCCCGCCAGATCAATGTTTAATATGTTCTCAACTTTCAACCCGAAGTGAAAAATATTCAGTCGAATTAGAAACAGCAAGAACTTGGTTAGAGTGTACTTTATCCCCTATAGACTCTGATTTATTTCCCAGATCATGGGTACAAATGGTCAGAAACATTACTCAGCGTAAACTACTTGAAATCGAGGAACGTAATTTATTATTTACTTTAGAAAAACGGGGCAAAGAATTAAACTGCCTCGTATCTCTGTCACAATTAACATCAAATAAAGATATAACAATAGAGTCTATCTTTACCGGGATAGTTAATATGCTACCTCAAGCTTTTCAATTTCCAGAGCACATAGCTGCAAAAATAGAAAGCAAATGGGGTGTGTTTAGCTCCAATCCCAATATAAAAGAATTACCTTTTGTGTTAGACAAAGAATTTTCAATTGATGAACAATCTAAAGTCAAGATTCATATATATTATTCTACCCCTCCGCCTAAAAATGCCACCGCTTTTTTCACTGAGGAAGCCGTTTTTTTAGATATTGTAGCGGCATTATTAACTCATGCACTGAAACAAATTCTGTCTACGCAAAAAGCAACAATTGCCGAGCATCGTTTTAAAGAAAGCGAGAAACACTTTCAGGCTATTATTGAACAAACTGGAGCTGGGGTCTATGTTCGCAGTAAAGACAAATTTCTCTATGTAAACCCCCGTTTTTGCGATATGGTAGGCAGAAAAAAAGAAGAGTTGTTAACTCTAGGTCTTTTTGATTTGATAGATGATGAGTCGGTAAAAGATCTAATTCTTAAGAAATGGGATGAATTAGATCAAGGTCGCTCAAGTATTACTTACAATTTTCCTTTACAAAAAGCGGATGGCACTCATTTAATCTTAAGAGCTGATGCAACTATTATTTCGTGGGAAGGTGCATTCGAATATCTTTCCTTGGTACAGGATATTACTGAGATAGAGCGTGTCAGAGAACAAATAGATACGTACGTAGAGCAGTTGGAGCTAGCGATAAAAGGAACTTTTATTGCTGTATCCAATATGGTTGAATTTCGTGATCCCTATACTGCAGGACATGAACGTCGTGTTGGATTAATTGCCAAAGAGATTGGTAAAGAGCTAGGATGGCCTTTAGAGCGTTGTGAATCATTAGAGCTTATGGGACTAGTTCATGATATAGGTAAAATTTCAATTCCTGCTGAAATTCTTTCTAAACCCACTAAGTTAACCTACTTGGAAATGGAATTGATTAAAGGACATGCCAAAGCAGGTTATGATATCTTGAAAGATGTTGCATTGAAGGCTCCAGTAGCAGAAGTAATATGGCAACATCATGAACGATTAGATGGCAGTGGCTATCCGAGAGGTTTAAAAGGAAATGAAATTTTACCTGAAACACGTATCATTTCCGTTGCTGATGTATTGGAAGCTATGTCCTCTCATAGGCCTTATAGACCTGCATTAGGAATTGATGCTGCTGTTGCAGAAATCAAGCGTGGTCGGGGAACTCAATATGATCCAGAAGTTGTCGATGCTGCTTTAAAGCTAATTAAAGAAAATAAATTACCATTAACTCATTAAATCAAGTTATATTGACTCATTATTATTCTGAGTGGAGTGGATTGTATGAATCAAAAACATTTCAAGTCTCTGTGCCAGCACTTTGATTTAGGCGACTGAAGTTGGCGTCATTAATCGTTCACGTAATGACGCCAACTTAACTAGTATTAACCTCACTTAATTAATAATCACATCTTTTTGCAACATAGGTGAATTTAGATTGCTACATACTGCATTAATAAAATAAGTGAACTTTCCTGAAGTCCCCGGTAAAGAATGATCTGTCCAGTTAAGTAAAGCGCCTTGCCAAAGAACACGCTGTTGCCAATCTCGAACTTGATAACTAGTGACTGGTAAGCTTAGTGATGGTGGCGTCCAACTGAGGCTAATATTTCTTTTATCAGAGCTATAACTGGTATTAATTTGAGCAGGCGCTACGCATTGAGCAGTATTAGGAATAATCACATCATATTGCACATCTTGGGAAACACCATTACTGCATACAGAGCTAAGAAAATAAGTGAATTTTCCTGCTGTACCTGGGAGAGTAGTATCGGTCCAATTTAAGTTATTACCGTGCCACAACATTCTTTTTTGCCAATCTTTAACTTGAAATGATTGAACGCTACTACCTGTTGTTGGTGCTTGCCAATTCAAAGTAATATTTTTCTTATCAAGACTGTATGATGCAAAAAAATTAGTCGGTGGATTACAGCTATCTGTTGGAGTCGATGTAGTTACCTGATAAAACTTGACACTATTTAATTGCATACTCGCTGCTTGTATTTGCGGATTAGGCGCGCCAGCATAAGGACCGCCAACTGCTAGATTAACTATTAAGTAATAGCCGCCATTAGGATCGTTGAATCCTCGCTGAAGAGCATTCGCACCATCAGCAGGTAAGCTGGTCGTTTTTATTGGTCCCCAAGTTTTAACATTATCGATGTAGCCTGTCATAATATATCCGCCATTCGGGCTACTAGAATCTTCTTCCCATTCAAAACCCCATGTATGAGGACTCGCGTATGCTAATTGTGGAAATTGATGAGACTCTAGCGGATACCCCCAGCCACGACAATCGTTATTACCGCATTGAGAATGCATTACCATTAAAATGAAGTGTTGCTGTAGTTATATTAAAGGCAGTATTTTGAGGATAAGCTTCCATAATATCAATTTCACCATTTTGGGGCCAATTGGAATCATAAGTAGGCATCATCCAAATTGCCGGCCACAAACCTCGGTTATAGCTGCTTGGATTCTGTCCTTGCTGACATAAACCATCAATACTACTAGTGCAGGTTGGCAAATTAATATTTACTTCCAAATAACCATGCTTGGCTTCTTTGGTGGTCCATACAGCAGATGGAACTGGAGAGTTAAATGGTGGGGAGTTAAGATTGTCCCTTGTCATTATTTCACCACTTTTCCAGTAGCCTGTGTTAATTAGATTAGCAAGGAGGGTTAAACTGCCATTCTCATTTTTGGTTACTTTAGAAGTATCATAAACATTAATCTCCCCTGACATACGATGGTCATAATTAGTAGACGCGTAATAATTAAGTCCATCGCTTGCTTTATCGTGCAAAATGTCAGTGGTTAATTCACATGATTTGGTTTGATCAAAAGGACATACGGCGGCAAACGCCAAAGAACATACAAAAAAAGAAGATAAGAGAAATGGCAATTTTTTATTATTTATCATTATAATTAATCCTTAATATATAATTGGTTATCTTTCCTGGTTGAGTTGTTTACAAAGTGCCCGCTTTTAATTGATATAAAATCCCTACCAATAAAACACATAGAGATATAGTATTAAATGCTGGGATATTCACTGTAACATCAAAAAGTAATGTGATGCAAAAAAGATCAATACTTAATCAAAGTAGATACTTGAACTCTAGTGTAACGTCCTTACTCCAATAACAAAGAGTTTATTAGCAGTAGTGAGACTTATATATAAATGCACATGATGAGGTTATAACTTTATGAATCCAAAAAAAATGAATACTGAATCAGAGAATATATTAAATGACATTAGGTATACCTTATCTAGTCCTGTTAACCACATGATTTTTCAAAAATTGGCTGCTTACCCCTCTTATTTAAAAATAATGTGGGAATCTTACAAGCCATTAGTACAAAGCAAATATTTTGAACAATGCGCAAATAGCGTACGTATTGGGGCTGAAACAGTAATAAATCGATTGATAAAACCCACAATGCTCTGTGCCCCTCCAGAAATACTTAATGCCCTATCTCCCTTCCATGCAGTTAATGCCAAGTTACTTTTAATTACTTCAAGTCTTAGATGGAGTATTCAAGGCAAAAAGAGAACAAATAACCTACCTGAAGAGTTAAAAAAGGCCTTGCTGAGTCAATTGGTAACTCCTATAAAAAGAAAACCAATACCTATTATCGACTTATCTAAAGCAGATAAGCAGATCCAATCTCTAATCGAAGATATTCGTACAACATTACACATAGAAGTGGTTAGTCTTGATTATCTTTTGCTTGCTGAATGGCCCGATATTTTTCAACATCTATGGAGCTTATTGCAATCCATCATATCGCAGCAAACTTATTTACAGTTATTAGAAGAGCAGCAGCATATGGCTGATGATTTTTCCATCAATTTCCCATTGAATGTTGACTTAACCCCTGATTTTCTCAAAGAAAATAATATATCGGTAGCAGAAATCGAGCAGATTCATAAAAAATTGGATATTTTTTATGAAGTATTTCCTAAATTGATTGCCAATGTTTCTTTTTTTATGCTGTGGTTACAAAAAGCAAGCGTTCTTCAAAAATGAGAAGATCAATCAGGGGGCAGCTTAATAAGGGATTGTATGGAGTTACATGTTTTCCCTCATTACGCTGCGCTAATATGGGTTACATTTGTTATGTTGAGTAAAATCATTTGGCCTTTAGTTTCTCCCAGCCATAACACCGCCATCAACATTAACTATTTCTCCTGTAATCCAGCTTGATTTTTCGGATAAAAGAAACTCAATAGCATCAGCCACATCCGTTGCTTTACCTACTCTACCAATAGGGTGAAATTGATTAAAACTCTGTAGCGACTCTTCAATTTTATCTTCATCAATAAATGACTTATAAATAGGTGTTGCCACTACGGCTGGAGCTACGGCATTCACTCTTACGTTGTGTTCTGCGAGCTCCATTGCTAAATGTTGGGTAAGCGAATGCAGGCTTGCTTTTTGCATCGAGTACGCTGAAGATGGTGTGGCTTTAACGGCTTGATTTGCCCACATCGATCCAATATTAACGATTGCCCCACTTTTATTTTGCTTCATATTTTTAGCAACTGATTGAGTAATAAAGAAAAACGATTTATTAAGATTTATTTGCAGATCGTAATCTTCTTCTGTGTGTTCTAGAAAACTTACCGGTTTGAAATACCCCGCAGCATTCACAAGATATTTTATTTCGCGAGTTTCATGATTGATTTGCGTGATAAATTGACACACTTGCTTTTTATCATAGAGATCCACAACTAAATACTCGACATTACCTCCCTTCTGAAGAATCTCATGCGCTGCGTTTTGGAGTTTTTGCTTATTTCTTCCTGTAATTAAGACATCTAAACCATTTTCCGCGAGCCTTTTTGCAATTTCCAGCCCCATTCCACTTGATCCTCCAACAATAATAGCTAAATTTCTATTGAACATGCTCATCACCTTTTAGTTTATAAAATTCTGTTCTATTGAGTATGAGGAAGATATAATCATAAAAACAGTAGGTACTTTTTGGTGCTGTAAGTACTTTTTGGTAAAATTTATTGAACAATATAAGAGAAAATTGAAACAGAAAATTACCCCTATCAAGACGGCTTCAATGTTAGAAACTATTTACGGATGTAAATGGTCACTTACTATTTATGCTCTTTTACGAAACGGAATCACTAGACCTGGAGCAATGGTAAGATCCGTCGAAGGACTTTCAACAAAAGTGTTAAATCAATGCCTGAGAAAGAATGTTGAATTTGGTATTCTTGATAAAAAATCCTTTAATGTGATTCCGCCTAGAGTTGAATATTGCGTCACTCAATTTGGAGAAAAATTCTTGAAGATTTTGGATGAAATAGAAGAATTAAATAACTACATTCAATCTTGTGAAAAGTAGTTTGGAATCAAGCTTTGGTGATCAAACCTTGATTAAACTGCCCCCAACAATACTGTGCTTAACTATTAAATTGAAATCATAGAGTGAACAGGAAGTTACTATGTGTAAAGGTTATTCTCATTATACCATTTCCATTTTTTTTGCTTTATTAGTTTTACCAACTTTTTTACACGCAGCAGATAAATCTAATCTTCGCGGTCAGCGCTACTGTGAGATTATTTTTGCTCAATCAGAATCACATTATGCCGTTTATAATACTATAGGACTAAATGACTGCCCGGAACAAATATGGGCGAAAATAACTCCTAGTAAAATCATGAAAGAAACAGGAACATTGCGTGTCCACCTAAATGGCCCTCGTTATTGGGTTATCGATGGAATTAAAAATTCTAGTTTAGTAAACCCAAACGTCAAAATATTTTATGGCTTAGCCATGCGCGAAGCAGGAGTACTTCATATTAGTTTTATGGACTTATTTACATCCAATAAAACCTATACAGCAAGACAAGTTGCGCGCAAAACAACTTGGGTTTATCAAGTAGGTAAACCGGTTTATGAACTGATAGATCCGGAAGGTAATGTCTATGTCATGCAGTCTTACAGCATCCAAAAAGTACCACAGAATGAAGCGTCACTCTCTCAATTAGGCTCAAAACTTAAATTACCCCAAAATTGGCTATTTAAAACAGGCGTTCTAAAAAAAACCACCACAATACAAGCAATTAAGAACATGGCTATAGTCATCCAAGATAACTTTTTAAATACATATCAGAAAGCTACTCATGATCTGCTTGCAGATAATACCAATCCTAATTCCATATAAATAAATTAAGGAAATTTAAACGATTATGCATGGCTCGCTCTTATTATTGCTGCCCTGCTTTATGAAATGGCGTGATGACTATCGAATTAACTGCCCCCTGTATTAACACGCTGGGCGAAATGCATGTGCATGATTCAAACAATCATCTCATTGACTATTATTTTAATGCTTGCTGCACGGGCTATTAATATCCTTAATTCAGGCTCTGCTTATTTCGCTTCGTAAAATGATGGAGCGGGTGATGGGAATCGAACCCACGCTATCAGCTTGGGAAGCTGAAGTTCTACCATTGAACTACACCCGCATTATTTGACAGAAACATTCATACAACAATGTTAACTTAAGGAGCCAACCCTATGCAATCTAATTGTAGGATGGTTGTAAGCAACTGAACTACGTGTGCTGAAGTGTTGCAATGTAGAGTACATCTACATCAATGCTCTCAAAATTCCTACAGAAACAGTAAGTTAAAAAATTTTACTTTTATCTTTTATTGCTATCACTTAAGTAATCAGATTAAGATACAGGACAAAATGATACCCCAAAATGGACTTGGAGATGAGAAAACTAGTAAAAATACCCCTATTTCTATTTTTTACTGCTTTAGTTGCTATTCTATTCAGCATGATGAGTTATGCTGAAAAACCTCTATGGACTTTTGTTCCCGATCCCTACTATCCACCCACGGTATCAGTAACCTCAATTGGAACCGTGACTATTAAATATAAAGTAACAAATCAATCTCGCAAAACGCATACCTTAGTCATGGATCAAACTAATAATGCAATAACTACGCAGGTCACTGCAGCGGGCGATTGCTCCAATCCATTTATTTTAGGCTACCAACAGTCGTGTACTCTGAATTTGCTTGTGAATGGAAACGCACTAACAGGTAACGTTAGCGGCGGCCCCATAGTATGTCAACAAGGCAGCCGGCTTCAATGTTATCAACCGAGCAAGAACGATATTTTAAATATTACTCGCATTCCAGTAGTACAATACCTCATTACTCCAACGGCTGGTGTGGATGGAACCATCGCACCAAGCACCCCACAAGCAGTTGTTGCAGGAAGCAATTTAACCTTTACAGCCACGCCTAGCGCGGGCTATCAAGTAGATGAATGGTTTGTCGATGACGGTGTTGCACAAAAAGGTGGCACTACGTTTACCCTATCTAACATCAGTACTAACCATATGGTAGAAGTAAGCTTTGCGCGCGTTGGGACAATATATGCGGGAACATTAAGCGGCTTGGTTTATTTTTCAACAGATAATGGCTTAACCTGGACTACTACTACCACGACACCCTCACCAGGAAATACGGTGAATAGTGTGTTCTCAACGCCCAACACCTTATATGTAGGCAGCGCGGACGGCAAAGTGTATTATTCCACGGATAATGGCACACTCTGGAGCGCCTCAAGCTCAGTTCCCGGAGGTGTTGCAGTAAATAGTGTCTTTGTTACAACAAGTGATACGACAACAATTTATGTTGGTACCCCCTATACAGGCCCCTCAAATGGTGTCGTTTATTATTCCACTAATGGAGGAACTACTTGGAATAGCATCACCAATAATCCTAGTTCTGCAGCAGTAAATAGTATTTTCATTACTCCTTCTAATACCATCTACGTAGGCAGTCAGGATGGCAATGTCTATTATTCACAAATGAATGGAGCCAGTTGGAGCACTATTAGCGGCCCACAAGCCAGTGTCCCGGTACCAATACAAAATGTTTTTGCTACCAACAACCAGCTTTATGTTAACACGAGACAAACCTCGTCTAACAGCACATTACCCAACGGAACCATAGACTTTGAATACGCTTATTTTAGCAATAGTCTCACTAACGCCAATCCAATATGGACACTGTTCTCGCAAATTACGTATACCTTGTTTGTCAATTCAGATGCGAGTGTTATTCATGCGGGTACACAGGGTGGTTATGTGTACTCATTAACGACGGGTGATAAGTTAGGATTCATCACCTATAGTCCAATTACTAGTTTATTTTTTCTAGGGTAATATGGGGGAAGAATTCATGTTGAAACGAAACAAAATAGCGCTGCTTTTATTACCATATAGTTTCATGGCAATGACGTCCTACGCCAATCAGGTAACAACCTTATTGAACATACCTAGTCCAGGATTGCATTTGCTTAACCAAGCTACATTAGTTAAATCCGTTGCTCCTCAAACAAAAATATCCTTTACTGCCTGGTTAAAATTACGTAATAAAAAAGAATTAACTCAGCTCGCTCAAGAGGTTTATGATCCTAACAGCCCCTCATACCACCGATTTTTAACTCCTGCTCTTTATGAGCAAAAATTTGCACCAAGTAAAGAGGCAGAACAAGCTGTACAACGATTTTTCGCTTCTCAGGGCATGCAAGCTAACATTATAAATCATAGTGTTCGCGTAACTGGTACTGTAGAACAAGTGGCCCAGACACTTCATGTGCAAATGAATCATTATCTTTACCAACACAAAATGGTTCATGCTAATTCAACTTCCCCTCAATTAAATCCAGAGGTAGCGCAATATATTTCTGAAATTACGGGTCTTAGTACTATTCCAGAGTTTCACGCTAATGTAGCAAGCGTCGAACACCATGAGACAACAGAACAGGAATTAAATTTTATTTGGAATGCCTTTGTACCCTCAGCAGTTCCTACAGATATTTCATTGCAGGGCTTTTCGGGAGCCAACTTACAAAAGACGTATGGCTTAGGTAACATACCTACTATTAATGGTGTCCATCTTGATGGTTCTGGACAGACTTTAGTTATTGTTGATAATTGCGGTACTAATGGGCCAGATCAAATTTTAAGTGATGCGAACCAATATTTTAATGAAAATGGCATAAAACCTTTTGTTATATCAGGAGAGGCAAAGAATTTTGCAATAATAAATCCAGATGGTACCCCATTTCAAAACTGCCCGGGAGCCTCTTCATTTAGTAGAGAAGTTGCTTTGGATGTTGAATCTTCTCATACCCTTGCACCAGGAGATAATACCGTTTTGGTATTAGGGACAAGTGATCAGAGAAGCACCTTAATTGATGTGATCCATACGCTTATTAGCAATAGCTATACTATTGCCGGTTTTTCTAATGCTTATGTTATTTCTAATAGCTGGAGTAGTCGGGAGAGCAACAGTGTTGATACAGTATTAGAAGGAGCGTTAGAACTAGCAGCGGCAGCAGGTATCAGTGTTGACTTCTCCTCCGGAGATTGTGGTGATAATACTTATAGCACTGCAAAAAAGTGCACCGGGACATGGCCCTCATCCCCTACTGTTGATTATCCTTCAAGCTCCTCGTATGTAACTGCTGTTGGAGCGACTGCTTTATTCGTAGATACTAATTACCGTTATGCATTTGAAACAGTATGGGGAACAGTAAGATCCCAAAACGATGGCTCCCTGGCCTATGATGGAGGTACCAGTGGGGGTATTAGCGCACTCTATGGGCCGGTTTCCTGGCAAAGTTCTATTAGTACTTTCACCGCAGGGGGCTATGGGGTTATTAGTAATTTTAGAAATCGCCGTGCATTACCTGATATCTCTATGCTCGGTGACCCAAATACTGGTCTGTTGATCATCGCAGAAGGCAAGCAGGTACAAGATGGTGGTACCAGTTTGGCCTGCCCTTTATTTTCTGCAACTTTAGTATTAGTGAATCAAGCGCGTAGTTTGCTCAATAAAGGAACGCCTATTGGCCAAGCAGCTCCCTATTTATATCAAAAAAATCATGAGCTGCTTACCAATAGGGCGATTAATCTTATTATTCCACCAGCAATGATTATTAGTGGAGCCACTCCTCCACCATCCACGACAATACAAAACACCCCCGCACCAGCATCGGCATTTACAATTCAAAATAGAACACTTGGATGGGATTCGTCATTAACACTTGAGCCAGAAAATCAATTTTGGAATGATGGCGTGGGCATAGGCTCCCCTAGTCTCCCCAATTTTGTTATAACTATGGCAAATATGTAAGGGAATTGATGACGTAGGTTGGGCAAGTAGGTTGGGCTCTTGGCCCAACATGAAGATCTCAATTAACTTGACGCTATATCCCAAAATTATGTCGGGCCAAGGGCTCGACATACTTATTAGGACATAAAAGATGGATAACACGCTGCTCTTAGGAAAGAAAGCTCTAATCGTCGGAATAGCTAACAATGACTCAATCGCTTATGGATGCGCGCGCATGTTAAAAGCAGCGGGAGCAGAAGTGGCAATAACCTATCTCAATGACAAAGCAAAGTCCTTTATTGATCCCATTGCTGCAGAGCTTAAGCCTTCTATTTATACCCATTGCGATGTAACCAATCATGAACATTTAGTTGATTTATTTGCAGAAATTTCTAAAACATGGGGACAAATTGACATTGTAATCCACTCTATTGCTTTTGCTCCCAAACAAGATTTACAAGGACAGTTAGTTGCTTGTTCCAAAGAAGGTTTCCTTCTCGCTATGGATATCTCTTGTCATTCTTTTATACGTATGGCCAATCTTGCTAAACCTTTGATGAAAGATGGGGGAGCCTTATTTGCCATGTCATTTTATGGTGCAGAAAAAGTAGTGGAACATTATAATTTGATGGGGCCAGTTAAGGCTGCTTTAGAGGCTTCTGTCCGTTATATGGCTGCTGAACTAGGTCCACATAACATTCGAGTCATCGCTATTTCACCAGGCCCACTGAAAACTAGAGCTGCTTCTGGTTTAGAAAAATTTGATAATTTAATACAGCAAGCTAAAGAAAAATCTCCCCTTCAATCGCAACCAGACATTAATGATGTAGGGGCAATGGTCACTTTTCTTGCAAGCCATTATGCGAAAAACATCACTGGAGACACCATTTATATCGATAGTGGCCATCATATAATTGGCTAATCTAGTTTATCTTTTCCCTTGACTTCAAAATAGACACTTCATCGCCATCATTTAGCAAGTTAACATTTACAGTGACAACCCATTCGCCTGTATGTAATCCACTAACCCGGTTTGCTCGCCAATAGTTATATGCCGTCTATGAACCTGGTGAGTTTTAGTATTAATCACCCAGACATAGTTTTTACTATCCTTTCCTGTTATAAGAGCAGAAGCAGGTAAAGTTAATTTCTTTTGAGTATCATTAAATGGTATGGAGTTACTGATTTGAATTGCCCTAACGAGTCTTATTTGACGAATATATGATTTCTTCTTTTCTTTTTCGCCGCAAGATAACAGTAAAGTGCCTGTCAGTATCAATAGAAAAAGGTAGTGTAATCGTGATGAACAGTGCGTCAACATAAATCATCCTTAATTCAATATCACTTTGAAAATAAATGAATTAGCCTACTATCCCTGATTATTTTTTATTCTAGTCTACATCGTTATAACTATCCATTTCTTTTCACTAGCTAATGTGACTAACCGAATTCCTCATTCAGTAAATGATAGACAGAGCTCTCCCTCTAATTTACTAAGGAAAAAAGGTTAATATTAAATTTTGATAAATTTGCCCATAAATTTTTCATTATTTTCTCTACACATAATCTTTTGTTAATTTTTCGTTGTTATACTTAGTATTAAGTAATGATGGCATAAATATAGGTGGGTTTTATGAACAGAGAATTAAAAAGAAAATCTTATGAGATTGAAAAGAAAAATGGCCAATATGTACTTCAAGGTACCTCACCAAAAGGATTTGTAGCCAGTGGTGGAGGTGGGAAAGGTATTTACTATGCGTCTCTCGTTCAATCCATGGAAGAACGGGATATGCTAAAAGATATTACCCATGTTAGTGGTGCTTCAGCAGGTGCTATGACAGTCAGTATATTGGCAGTTGGCGTAAATTCTGCAAATTTCACAAAACTAGTTAAAGATTTAGACATTACAAAGTTGTTGGATAATCAAGGTACATTCCGTTTACGTGCTCGTGGTGAGCGATTTCGTAATATTATGGAAGTAATTTATGTACAACAGATTAAAGAACACCTAAAAGGTGTTGAAGAGCCCAAAGATCCGAAACTGAAAGAAAAATATCTTATAATCAAAGACAAAATTAGAATATTTGACAATATTTTAAAAAATGCGGGCGTAAAAATTGATTCGATAGATGACATCATTGCATTGTCAAAAAATGCTGAGGCATTAGCAAATCTTGATAAAACATTTGCAAAATCTCCTAAAAACTGGAGATTGAAAACTACCAATGAAAAAATCAATCCCAGAATCACATTCTCTGATTTGGAAAATTTAAGAGCAATTTTGCCCGAAGAAAAACAACATCTTATCAAGAGCTTATCTGTAACAACCACGAATCAATTTACAAAACAAAAACAAATTCACAATTCAGAAAAAACTGCAGGTGATTCTATCTCTGCAACAGTTCAACAATCAGCAGCGCATCCATTGCTATTTAGCCCCTCTAAAAATCAACATGGGCATAGTGTTGCAGATGGTGGCATTTTAGATAACATGCCATCAGATGTCCTCATTGAACAAGGCCTAGATCCCGAAGAAATTTTATGCGCGAAAGTTGAATCAGATTCTTCGTTTCAGGAGCGTATTGACAAAGCCAAACAGCATGCTCCAATCGTTCGTTCAGCATTTGATAAATTTATAGATGGCATAACTGATATAGTGCTCGGTGGAAGTTTATTTAAGGGGCGCGCAGAAGTGCTCAACCGTGAAAAAGTTTATCATCATTTAGATAATATGATTTATCTTAACTCAAGAAATATTACAGCAGTAACGACTTCGATGACTGAAACACAAAGAGCAGAAGCCATTGAAGATGGTCTTAAACAATGTGACAATTTTTTTAATTCAAGAGTTAAAAAATTCGATAACCCTTTGTTGCCAATGCTCTATTTAGGTAAAGAAAAATTAGATGAAACATTGTTAACCGATAAGGAAGACAGCCAAGAATTATTTAATGCTGCAGCGTATGCTCAAATGATATTTTTCTTGCAATCAGAAATAGTAAAAAATGCCAATAATGATCTTTTTCAGGATTTACCATTTAATATCTCACAAATTCACACTCTCTTAATAGAGGACGCAAAATTAAACGAAGTTCAAGCAGAACATGCGATGGCCCTTATCCTGAAGCAAATTAACTACCAGTGTGAAGGAAAACTTGAGGCTTATCTTCTTCAAGAAATTCAAGTAGAAGAAGACGCACAAAAGGTAGGTTTTTTTACCACTCTGTTAAACCTTCTTTACAAAGCAATAGAGTTGATCCTTAGTTGCTTGCCTAGTAGTCCAGCCCCAGTTCAAGAAGAAGTAACAACTAATACTGCTACAGTGCTTAATGATGATACGGCTCCTACGGATACCGTTGCTACTAATGAGGAAACGCCTATTAAGGATAAAGTGAATCAATATAAAGCAACTCTAAGGGCTGAGAAAGATTACACTGCTCGTAATATTTATGGCATGTTTTCCGTAAAACAAAGACCTGAAGCTCCTGTTGAAAACACAGAGCCAACACCAGATAATGTTGAGAATGATGAGTTACAAGAAGAAAGAACAAAACAATCTCCCTTTTAGATAGGTTCTTTGACTTAAGTTGCTTGTCGTGAACGCCCAATGACGTCAACTTAAAGTGTTTAAATATCCCCTCTCCCAAAAAGCGGACGAGGGGATATTTAGAGTGTAGCCATGGTAAAAGCGCAGCCGTAACCCGGGATCAAAATGTGATTCGAGCCCGATCCCGGATTACGCTTCGCTCCCAATATTCTCTTAAACTGACGCCATTGCATGCACTTAATTACATATAATTAAATACAGATAGCCCCTGTATTCTTACAAAACTCTGCTGAGCCGCCTGTAAATTGACTAATTGCAAATTATATTCAGTAGCAACGGCTATTGGATC
>DAIAOV010000058.1 GCA_027437055.1 Legionella sp.
ATCTCCAGATAAGGAAAAAGATGCCAGACGCTTAGGTGCATCGGAAATACTGCTCTCGACCAACTCAGATATGATGACCCGATTTGTCAATCATTTTGATTTGATTATTAATACTATCCCCAGAACTCATGATATTAATCCTTATCTCAATTTACTAAAACGCGATGCCACTATGGTGATTGTCGGTGCTATTGAAGTATTGCAAACAGGATTGGATACACGTCCCTTAATCTTCAACCGCAAACGTGTTGCCGGCTCTCTAATTGGAGGGATTCAAGCGATTAAGTGTCAATGGATCATTGATTGGTGGCATCCAGGCGACTCAGGAAATGTTGGATTTTTGTGCAAAACATAATGTGTTACCTGATGTAGAAATGATCTCCATTCAAGAGATTAACGAAGCTTATGAGCGCTTATTAAAAAGTGATGTGAAATATCGTTTCGTTATTGATATGGCTTCACTGAAAAGTTAGGGTAGCCTATTTTAATTATTTTTTACAAAAAGGTAAATAAATTTGCATATCATTATTGATCAATATATAATCAAAATGATTTATTATGAATCGTACTGTTATAACAATTGATAAGGAGGTCTTTATGAAGATCAAATCAGCAGCAACTGGATTAATAATCGCTACCAGTATGATTTTAGCAGCTGGGCCAATCCAAGCAGAATGTGTGAAACATAAACCAGGATGGCACATGGTATCCAAAAAGTGCGCCATCAAACCAGCAGACAACTGGCAAGAATATGCTAGTGGAGTCCATACCCAACCAATAACTGGAAAAAGCATGTTATTTATGGGCAGATAGATTCTCTACTCAATAATCAATGGGAGCATAGTAAATCAGTTCCCATTGATTATCACAACATAAGCTAATCTTTTGACTCGTAATATATTTTTATTTTGATCAATAAAAGGTCATAAAGTAATACTTTGTGACCTTTTATTGATCATATAGAAAAATTAACGTATAATCAGTTTCTTAATTATTCTCTTTGAAACATGCAGGTGATGCAGGAAGTCTAATGTAAAACAAAACACTGAGGGGAAATAAGCAATACATAACAAACAAATTTCAGCTCAACCACAATACAAATAAATATATTTTGGAGAAAACTTTAAATGAAAACTCTTGTTCCTGGCTATTATATCCTCGAAACAAAAACTCAAAAATCATGGGTTGATTCTTTTAAAGTTCCATTCATTCGATTCGGTCGCGCCTTACCTTCAAATCTCACGCGAGCTTTTACCGACGTTGCCTTAGGACCAGATCAATTAAAGCTGCAAAAACCTATTCATGTGGCGTTCACAACGGATGACCGAACTGAAAAAGGCTCAGTTATTGTTAATATTCTTCCAAGTAAATCCCAAAAACCAACCAAGAGTTACTTTGATAAGAAAACCCCCTTCTCTCAAGTAAAACGACACAAATTATTATTTGATAATCCTAAGCACAAATCTCATGTTGATTCCATTATTGCTGAAATTGGATGCCTTCTTGACGGAACTTCAACCCAAGATAAGTGTAAAAATAAAAAATTCGCAGTTGAAGACATACATATAAAAGGGCTCGAAAGACTAGACGAGCAATTAACGAACTATTTCAAAGAGCAAATCCGCCAAAAATACCATCAAGATTTTTTTGAACATCCTCGTAAAACCAAATTGGATTTTTATACCTTAGAAACCTCTGATCAGGTAACTCTTGAATCTGTAGAGGTATCCACTGCAGAAGAGCAGATGAAGCCGATGTCTGAGCGAAAATTTATTATTGCCTGTATGGCACGAAGTCAAAACTACATCTTTTGGCTTAAAGATTTTTATACTTCGGCTAAAAATATTGGCTGTTCTGTTGTTGGATTTAATTATAGAGGAATTGATTACAGTAAAGGCTTTATCGAATCACAGGATGATATGATTAATGATGCCCTTGCACAAGCTCAACGTCTCCTTGAACTAGGGGTTAGACCTGAAAATATAGCATTTGAAGGAATGAGTTTAGGCGGCGCTGTTGCCACTATCGCTGCAGCAAGAATGCATGACCAAGGCTTTAAGGTATCGTTATATAACGAACGTTCTTACCGTTCTCTCATTAGATTAATGATTGGTTACATCATGCCTAAAAGCGACAGTAGCCTCTGGAATCCTATAACCTGGTTTAAATATATCGCTGTAGGCCTAACTTATCTCTTTTTAGCCCCTATCATATGGTTGGAGGGATGGCACTTAGATGCCGCAAGTGCCTGGGATAGAATTCCAATGGAATACAAAGATTACTCTGTAGCGCGCAATCACACCAATCCAGAACAACATGATGACGACGACCTAGTTCATGATAGTTTTTCCTCTATAGCCTCTCTTATGGCCGAACATTTAGAAGAAGTAAAGAAAAAACAAAACAATGGTGAATCTCTATCAACAGCAGAACAACTGCTTTTAGCTGATAAACCAGAATCTCATGAGTTTACTCTGGATAGAAGCAACACAACAAATACCATTCAATCATCCCACTCAGCGCCACGTCGCTTCTTATTTGATACCCATACTCGCACGCAAACAATGCAAACCTATATGATAGAGAGCATGCGTTCAAAACTAGGCATGAATCCACCAGTATTAGATTCATGCGCAAATCTAACTGAAGAAAGCGACTTTTCAGCTCCAAATGTAGCCTAAGGTCAATTGGCCTTAGGCCGACTTTGGCTATTCGCGAATAGCTAAAGTCGATGTAACTACAAAAAGAAGCAATCGAATAAAAAATATTTTTTTAATCTTCCTAAGCGTTCCTTAAGGCAAAATATTATAAAATACTCATGTCAATAATTCGTTACCCCAAAAGCTTAGAACATCCTAAATCAATAGGCATGATTGATGTTAAGATAGATATTTAAGTTTATCAGTGTTGTTACACCATTCCACATGATGACCAGGGGATATTCAAACTAATGCTGCAGCAATAAAGCCACATCATTAACCCCCATATTAAATCCTTATCTTTTCTAAGTATACCAATTGCGAAACACTCAGCTTAACTGGCCAACTTTTTAATCTCCCACGCTTATTAAAAATCACGTGTGTTAATAAATAAACCAATTTATTAACAATAAACCATACTAAATTTTATTTTAAGGTTTAAAAAATGACTATCCGTTTTATTTCCTTTGATATTGATGGGTGTTTATTTAACTACGCTTATCTCCGCGCCCATCATGAAGATTTTAAAAAACATTTTGGCGATGCAGTTATTATCCACAATAAAGCATTATTTGAGCTCTTAAAGGCACAAAACAAAGATTTTTCTAAAGTATATGCGTTCGTAGGCTCTACCAGACAATCAATGGATGTTGATAGATTAAATAAGGAATGGGGAAAAACATTTAAAGGTTCCTGTTGTCCTGCATTTCTCACAGTATGTAACTATTTAGGAATCAACCCCAATACCTTTTTGCTAGCCGATATTTTTGGTAATTTGCCAAACGGGGCGTCCTTTGATCTTATCCTGCGAGAATTAGAGCATCCTAATTGGTTGGATTCGTACAAAAAACCGGTATATGAGCATGCCTCTTTCGTTGCAGACGAGCTCAAAAGACCTCTTCTCTTCGCCCAGATGCAAGAAGCTGCTGCAGCTCATCCTGACGAGCCCATAGAATTTGATTTTATTGACGATAGTGAAAAGATTCTATTCAATTTACAGAAGTTTTTTAAAGAAAACCCTCATATGATTCCTCAAAATGTCACCCTGCGCTTAAATCAATATGCAGGAGACCAAATGACTCCTAAATCGGAAATAAAAGGTACTGGTTTAGCCTATGACAACTACAAAGAATTGGTTATTCATATGTCCAATAATCAAGAAGATATGTACCATATAGCTAAAGCAGTCAAACTGGCTTATCCATCTCAAAAAAGTAAAGAAGTTTCTTTGCCTAAAGTTGAGTTCATTACGGAGTTCTTAAAGCATAATGCGGTATTCGATACTGCCGAGGAAGTCAGCAAATATTTCAGAGCAGACCCTAGTAGACGAATTGCAATACGCAAAAGCTCTATTCAGGCTGAAGATGATGGTATTTATACCTTTACTTACTGCAAGAGAGACTCTAGTGGTCTGAAACAAACTAGAGTTGGTATAAACCCTGAAGGTAAATTATTCGGTGTAGATAATGATGGGAAATTAAGTGAGCCAGAGCCAGACTTTAAGCAATTATTACTTGATCTGTTAAAAGAACAGCCTGCTCCTGCTTGTGGCATTGAAACTATTAGCCAAATATCGTTCCTTACATTATTTTCTGCTTCGAATAGTCGAAAGAAAGAAGAAACAAGCCCAATCATCCAAAGCCGTTCTCCTTCGGGTAATATAGCGCAAGTATTAGAAGTGGTTAATAGTCGCTTATATGTTAAAGACCGTGCTGAAGCTGAAGCTCAACTTCGCTCTAATAAAGAAAAGGAATTAGAGTTCCTCTTACGTCCAAGTAATTCTCTCTATGCAAGTTATTATACCTTTTCAGTCAGTTTTATGACTGTTGAAGGAATAACTCATCAGCGATATGCAATAAATGGCTCAGGAGTATTAATTGGCTTTAATAAAAAAGAGAAACCTTTCGAGATAGATAGTTCCGAGGGAATTATTGAAGCGGTCAGAAAACAAGTTGTTTTGGCTAAAGATGGGGTAGTTAAAGTTACATCTCCAGATAGAATCGAACTGCATGAGTTCGTTGATAGTTTCAATCCCAACATGTCTGGAGGATAATCCAAGATCGTTTATTGATTTACCAGGTTTTCAAGGAAGAAAACCTATCTTAAGTCAATAGATTAATAGATTCTGTAGGTCGGGCAACAAATTGCCCGACAAAATATTCGTAATTGTTCAGGTCATGGCGTCAACTTAAGGAATTAATCCTGTGTCATCTAATGGTAGCCTGGTTGCAAGCAACCAGGTAGGGTGTGGCTCAATGCATAATCCCGGTTGCAAGCAACCAGGCTACTCAGGCTTAAGTTGATGCCACATTAAGTGTTCAGGGGCAATCTTGAATAACACCCTATTATAATGTCGGTGCTGTCGTCTGCTGTTCTTGCTCTTGAGGTTCTTTTGCCTTTAAAGCCCCATGCTCACCTAACTCGAAAGCCTCAGGATTTTTCTTGTATGCTTCAACCTCTTTCAAAGTTCCATGAACAAAATTCGTACCATCGGAATAAATACAATGATCTTTTTCTTTACAATAGACTTGGAATGGGCGACCTTGTTTCGCTTGATCCTCAAAGAAAGAAACAGCATCTTCTTGACTAGGAAAAGTAAAGCAAGGCTTTCCATCTCTTTCCTCAATTTTTCTACCTGTTTTCTCTTCATAATCTTTGATAATCTGCTTGAAAATATCCTGTTGTATGCCCTGAATGGCATAATTAACTTCTTCTTGTTTCTTGCCTTTTATCATATCTGGATTTTTAATTATTTCTTTGCCGTATGCGGCTAAAAGCCGATGATACTCTTCTTCTTGTGCTTCACTTCTTTTATTATTCTCTTGCAGTTCAAAAAACTTCTTCAAATCGGCTTCTTTTTTTAATTCTGCGTCTAAGTCTTGTTGTCGTGTACTCATATTTATGCCTCCGTTAGGTACAACTTTCCTATACGATATAGTATAGGCCTTTTTTAATCATGTTGAAACGAAACCTCTTTCCTTATACAACACAATAATCAGATGAAAAGTAGCGATGCAAAACCTCTAACTCAGCTATTTGCTCATTACTACTACGAATGATAAATCTTCTTCATCACTATCAGCATTAAGTAAGTTGTGAAAAAAGAAGCTCGAAATATTATTACCCATGGGTGCTACTACTGGAGAAGGCTGTTTGAATTTGTCAAACCGCCTCATCGCTTCATCTGCTTCAGGCATCAATAAATTCAATTGATGTTCCTTACTATAATCCATGATGTAGTCAATAAAGTGTTTTTTCTCACACACCACAGCCATATCTAAGGCATTAGATAAACCTTCTCGAATAGGTACTGTAGAGTTTTCCACTACATATTTAAATAACTCAAAATTATCTTTATAAACACAGACCCCAAAAGAAGTATGACCGTCACTACGAGGTTTATTCGGATCAGCACCAAATCGAAGTAATAATTCAACTGCCTCCCACATATCCTGCTGACAAGCATAAGCAAGAGCAGTACATTCATTACCTTTTCTTCCTTGCATCTGTTCCATTGCATGAGGAGCATAGGTTAATAATACTTTAGCCATAGGGGTATGAATTGGTTTCTGATCTGTTCTCATTAGTAAAGCACCTAAGGGAGCAAACCCTTTAGGGTCTACAGCCAATGGGTTGGCTTTTGCTTCTAATAATGCTTCCATTTCCTTAGCACGACCGTCAGCACAGGCAGTGAAAAGAATGGGCTGCTCATTTGCACATACAATATTGGGTGAAACCTTATGCTCCAACAAGAATTTGAACATATCTAAATGGTCATTATTATAAGCAATCTCTAAGAGAGATGGTTTGCCGTTATGGACTTTTGCTTCTAATTTGATGTCTTTTCTTATTTGCATTAACAACTTTAACGCAAGCAAACAGTTATTACTAACTGTTAACTCTACAAGACGTTCTGTTTTTAGAGTGCATTGCTGTAACAACAACTTCATAGATTGTGTATCTATGGCCTTGTATGCCACTTCATCATTGAAGACCTCAACAACTAGTTTATTAATGTCCTCTGATAACCGATTACATCTAATCGTAGTATCAAGAATGTCATCTTCGTTTTTTGCTCCACTAGACTTCCTAGTATTTTTTCCATTTGTTTTATTTAGCAAAGTGAGTTTTTGTTTTTGCAACTCATATTCTTGAAGTACTTTATTAATAGGATCTATTTCTTTTAAGAGTAAAACTGCTGCTATTTTTTGATTTAGTACAGTAATTTGTTCTCTGTCAATTCCAGCAATAGCCCCTTTTTTTCTGGCTGATTTGGTAGTTGATGAAAGAGCTTTTGAAATTTTAAGGACGGATTCTGGTTGAGGTGATTCAACCGCCGCACGATCTTCAGATTGAGTCCCATCTCCTACAACAGGCACGGCATCAATTTTTTTAACTTTTATCTCACTTAATCTTTGTTCGGTATTTTTTAACGAATCACTATAAAATCGCAATACAGACAAATATTTCTGATTAAGCAGGGTATTAGATTGGATATGGCTAATCATAGCCTGAAGTTCTTGCTTGTACTCCAAAAGTGTTGGTCGTAACAAACCAGAATCTATATTGACCAGCTCACTACTCAGTTGTTCGAGATTCTGTTTCAGAATATGATATTGTTGATCAAACTCGTCTTTCAAATTCAAAATTTTCTCAACAAAGGGCCCTATGCTAGAGTCTGCAAATTCCAATAGCTTGTCTATATTACCAATGTCAACAAAATGACCCTCTTTATCTTTAATAGTATTAAAGAGGTACGTGCCATATTTGTTGTAATAGATTCTTGCAACATAGCTCTGTTTATTTTCATCAATTAAGCTAATCGTAATATGAAAAGTAGAATCATGAACTTCTTTCCTCACCTCTTCATAGACAGTAATATGGTAACCTACTGCGGTAAGCGTTCCATTTTCTGTAGGAATTTTACTTCTATCCCGACTCCTAGGTACAAGCATGTAATAGTTTTTATTAGATAGAGAAGTTTTTAGAAATAGTATGAAGTCCTCTTTCATGAACTCTTTCCTTTCTTCAATTAACTTATAGAGAGGATTCATGTTTAATACCTAACCTTACTTTGATTAATAGAGTGCATTTTGTATTAGTAATTACCGATTATAATTAGTAAACCTTACAGAAATATTAAGCGTTAACTTATTCGCGTTATATAATTTGATACTGAATGCTTTTGTTGAAAGGAGAAAACAATGCGAAAACGTAAACTGGGAGCTAGTGGATTGGAAGTATCAACCCTTGGTCTTGGGTGCATGGGATTGAACTTTGGCTATGGTTCTGGCGTGAGTAAAGAAGAAGCTATCACCTTGATTCGTCAAGCATTTGAGCTAGGCGTCACGTTCTTTGATACGGCAGAGGTTTATGGCCCGTTCACTAACGAGGAGATCGTAGGAGAGGCATTAGCCCCCATACGTGATCAGGTCGTAATTGCAACCAAGTTTGGTTTTAAAGAAGGTAATACAGCCCAAGGACTAGATAGTCGACCAGAGCGCATTCGACACGTTGTGGAAGATTCTTTAAAACGGCTACGAACTGATAGAATTGATTTATTATATCAACACCGTGTTGACCCCAAGGTACCCATCGAAGAAGTTGCTGGAACGGTAAAAGAGCTAATTGCTGAAGGTAAAGTGAATCATTTTGGTATGTCTGAAGCCGGGGTCCAAAATATTCAACGCGCTCATGCAGTTCAACCACTTACTGCCCTGCAAAGTGAATATTCTCTATGGTGGCGAGAGCCTGAAAAAGAAATCCTACCGGCTCTTGAAAGGTTAGGCATAGGCTTTGTGCCATTTAGCCCACTTGGTAGAGGTTTTCTAACAGGAAAGATAGATGCGAACACCAAATTTGCTGCCAATGATTTTCGTAATAGAGCACCTCGATTTGCCGAGGAAAATAGAAAAGCCAATTTAAAGTTAGTTGCTGTTATAGAAAAAATTGCCAAAACCAAAGAAGCTACCCCTGCACAAATCGCCTTGGCCTGGTTGTTAGCGCAAAAAGATTGGATAGTACCAATCCCTGGCACTACTAAAATCCACAGGCTAAAGGAAAATCTTGGTGCTGTAACGTTGAAATTAACTAAGGAAGAATTACAACAAATCGAAGACGCTACAACAAAGATCACCATTCATGGTGACCGCTATCCTGCAGAAATGCAGAAATTAGTGAGGCAGTAAATTGGTTTGAATATACATTTGTCGGGCCAAGGGCCCGACCTACCTGCCCTTAGGGTAATGCAAAATGCCAATTCATTGCTTTAGATAGCCCCTCTAGCATGATCTCTCCACGGATGCTATTTCCCTTAGCATTCACTCTTGGACTCAGTACCACAATACCAGCCTTACCAGGGACAACAGCAATAGTATAGCCTGATACACCACTTTTAGCCGGCATCCCTGTCTTAACCATATGAGTTCCAGTTTCATCATATAATCCACAGGTTGCCATAATTGCTAAAGTGATTTTACATGTTTCAACAGAGATAACGCGCTCTCCACTTTCTGGGTTTACTCCACCATTAGCCAATACAGTAGGTAAAAACAGCATCTGTCCTAACAATGCCTCATAAGAACATAATGCAAAATACAAATCGAGCGTTTCATTAACCTCAGTTCCAAGATTATTTCTACTCTTTAGCAAATACGCCAATGAACGATTACGATTACCAGTTCGTTTTTCAGAAGCAAAAACCAAAGGATTAATATTAAGACGCTGATTAAATAATTTCTGCACCCAATGTTCTAACCATCCAAATTGCTGTTCTCCTTTTCCGGGAATATAGGAGCATAAAGCAATGGCACCGGCATTTAACATAGGATTTGATGGTTTAGGACCAAATCGTTCTAAACGAGTAATTGAAGCAAAATCATCGCCAGAAGGTTCAACCTTGACCCATTTAAATAATTGCTCTACCCCAAACTCTTCGAGTAATCCAATTAAAGGAATCATCTTGGATGTACTTTGCAAAGTCACCGGTTGAAGCGGGTTATTACTATAAGAAAGAGCAGCTTCACCTAAAGGTTGCACGGCAATTGCCGTCAATTCTTGATCTACATTCGCAAGTTCTGGAATATAATCTGCAATTTGACCTTCTTTATTTAACTCAGCATTCTTCACGAGTTGTTCTAACATATCGATTGTAAGCAATTTTGATGGCATAAGACTTTTAGATTGAAAAAGGGTCTATTATCCTAAATTTAGCACATCAAAACAAATATTTTATTTTTTATTTTGGATCCTTGGCCTGAGGTATCGTCACTTTATATTGAACATAAGATTTTTTTATGTAACGTAACGATACCTCAGAACATTGATCCAACAAAAGATATGGAGCTAAACCAAAAGTCAATGTCGGACAATTTGTTGCCTGACCGACTTTTAAGTAGTGTTTGCTTCGCTTGATGGCTAAGTACAAATAGGCTCTGACTTACTTGTTAGAGCGATTTGTCATATTATCAATTATTCTATTGACATTGGGAGCTATTCTCTCAAAAGTTTCTCGGACTCCAGGGCTGGGGACCCTATTACCTCCAGAAACATTACTTAATTCCTCAGCTGTAATTTTTTTAGCTGTTTTTCTGCGAGATTTGTTAGAATTTTTCATAAATACTCCTACAACAAATAAGATAAGTTACCAATCTAAGTCTAGATAATGGAATTAGTTTATTTTTTTAATTGGAGGAAGCGGCACCTCAATTTTTTCCTCGTACTTCGGGGAAGGAATGTCTCTACGACGCTTATTCCCCCCCGATACATTACGTAGCTCCTCAGTTGATATTTTTTTAGCTGACTTTTGTCGATTTTTTCTGGTTTGTTTCATCATCAATCCTACCAAAAAAGTAATTATCCTTTTATTATAGGCAAATAAATGAACATTATTGGAAATAAAATAGTAAAACTTCTAAACATAGATATACTTAATATTGAACAGAACTTGATATTGTTAAATAACAATGGACAAATTATTTCGCAAAAAAAGTCTTTTAAAACTAAATAATCCCGAGAAACTCAATAACGTTTTTCAGATTGTCTCGCCTCAACATTGGATAATATTAATCTCATTAATCCTCTTACTGAGCATGGTTGCTGTGTGGTCTATCTGGGGACATATTAATACCGTCATATCAGGTAATGGCATTTTGATTAATAGGGGACAAAATATCTACGATGCCGTTGTAGAGTCTCCAGGAAGATTACTCACCGTAAATGTTAGTGAAGGCGATGTAGTAAAAAAGGGACAGCAACTTGCCACACTCAACCTCCCTCTCCTTGCCTTAGAAGTTGACAACCAAAAACAAATATTAAGTTCATTACAACAGCAACAACAAAATTTAAAACAATTTATCGATACAGACTTCCAATTGGAACAGAAAAATAATGAAGAATTACAGAAAAATTGGGCCAATGATTTAAAAAATGCAGACCTTCATTTGCAATACTTAAAGAAAGCGCTAGAGGAACGTGAAAAACTGGTAGACAAAGTAGTATCACGTCAAGAATTAGCAGATCTAAAAAGCGACTACTATAAAGAAGTACAAAACCGAGCTGAAATCAGTAGAAAAATGATGGAAAGTACTGTTGAATTCAATCGTCGAGCTGAAACCAATAGACAACGTTTAGTCGATATTAACCTCAAGATATTACAGACTCAGCTAGAGCTTGCTATATCACAACGAAAGTTGAAACTTAACAGCGTTATTACCAGCCCTGTAGATGGCGAAATCATTAATATTATTGGAAAACCAGGAGAGCTTGTTCAAGCTGGTGACAAAATTCTGGATATAGAACCTAATTCGGAACATGTCGATGCTGCAATTTATGTACCCGCAGGAATGGGAAAAAAAATTGTTCCAGGAATGACAGCCCAAATAGTACCGCAAACAGTTAAAAAACAAGAATATGGTAGCATCGTAGGCATAGTAGATTCCGTTTCTCGTTTCCCTAGCAGTCAACGCAGCATGATGTCCGTATTGGCTAATGAAAAATTAGTAGAAATTTTTACTCAAGCGGGACCGCAACTCTATGTGCGTGTTCATTTAATTGACGCCAATACACCAAGCCATTATAAGTGGACTACATCGAATGGACCCAATATGGCTATTACTAACGGTACCTTATGCACGGCGAATATTATCACTAAAACACAAGCACCAATCACCTTGCTTATTCCAGCACTTAAACAAATTTTAGGGGTTGACTAAGGACTATGTTTCAACAAATAAAGAAAACACCTATTATTTTGCAAATGGAGGCTGTTGAATGTGGCGCGGTAGCTCTAGCTATAGTATTAGCATTTTATGGTCGCTGGGTTTCCTTAGACGTATTACGTAGCGATTGTGGTGTCTCACGTGATGGTAGTAGAGCAGATAATCTCTTCAAAGCAGCAGAACAGCACGGAATGGAAGTCAATGCCTACAGCATTGAGCCTGAAGAAATAAATGAATTCCATTTACCCGCAATTATTCACTGGGAGTTTAATCATTTTATCGTCTTAGAGGGGGTTTCCAAGAATCATGTTTACGTCAACGACCCTGCCTATGGAAGACGTACCTTAAACTGGGATGAGTTTGATGAAGGGTTTACAGGTGTTTTTCTTGAGTTACAACCAAGCCCGAAATTTCAAAGATTGGGGCATAAACCTAAACTATTATCTAACTTAATCAATAAATTAAATAAGTCTAAGGAAGCTGTAGGATTTATTATTCTTGCCACATTATCTTTAGCAATTCCTGGCATTGCTATCCCTGGATTAATTAAAATTTTCATCGATGAAATTTTAGTGCAACAATTAGTGCATTGGCAAAAACCCTTATTACTGGCATTGGCGCTTGCTGCCTTTTTTGGTGCCGTGCTCATCTGGTACCAGCAAATCATGCTTGGTCGATTGGAAATTAAGATAGCTCTGATCAATGGGGCTAATTTCTTCTGGAGGTTACTTAGACTTCCCATGTCTTTTTTCAATCAACGCTATCTTGGCGATATTCTTAATCGCTTTCAGTCATGTGATTCAGTAGCTAATTTGGTCTCCCAAGAGTTTGGCACCAACGTGGTTAATTTACTATTAGCAGTCATTTATTTGTTGATTTTATTGCTATTAAGCATTCCATTGACTCTTTTAGTTCTAATAAGCACGGTGATAAATGCCATCATCTTGATTTTAATCGCTCAACGACGTTCCGGCGAAAGTCAAAGGGAAACCAAGGCAAAGAATAGTCTCATGAGTACTGCCGTTAGTGGCTTACAAATGATAGAGACTTATAAAGCTTCAGGTGCTGAAGGAGACTTTTTTCATCGTTTTAGCGGAATGCATACGAATTACATGAACGCAGAACAACAATTAGGATGGACAAGAGACTGCATCTCCGCTTTACCTCAAGCACTCTATTTGTTAACCAATGCAGCTATCTTATGTTTCGGAGCATGGTTAACAATCCAAGGGGCAATGACCATAGGAACGGTCATTGCTTTTCAACTGTTATATCACAATTTTAACCACCCCATTGATATGTTAGTGAAGCTTGCAGGCCAGGTGCAAGAAGCCTCGGCGGATTTATTCACCGTGGAAGATATTACCTCTCATAAGCTGGCAACACGTTATCAAAAGAAAGAAACGCTACCTAATATAAAAAAACATAGGCTACTTGGGCATATTATCTTTGACCAAGTGACTTTTGGATATAGTCCTTTAGCAGAACCGCTACTCATTGATTTTTCATTAGAAATTAAACCAGGCCAACGAATTGCTTTAGTAGGCAGTTCAGGAAGCGGTAAATCCACTATCAGTAAATTGTTACAAAGCTATTACGAACCGTGGGCAGGAAAAATATTAGTGGATGGGATGGAGCTCAACCAAATTCCTCACGACATCAGAGTCAACTCCATAGCCAGCGTGGATCAAGAAATCAATTTATTTAACGCCACGATTAAAGATAATCTAACTCTTTGGGATACAACCATTAGTGACGAAGAAATAGTTCATGCATCTCAAGCAGTACTCATGCATGACATCATTGCTGGAGAGCGTGCTCAGGGTTATGAAAGTATGTTGACTGAGGGTGGATCTAATTTTAGTGGGGGACAACGCCAACGCCTTGAAATTGCGCGTGCTATTCTTCAAAAACCCAGTATTTTAATTCTAGATGAGGCCACTTCAGCTCTTGATCCCCATACCGAGCAGCTCATCGATACTCACCTAAGACAATTAGGTTGTACTACATTATTTATCTCACACCGTTTAAGTACTATTCGTGACGCAGATGAAATTATTGTTCTTAATGCAGGACGAATCATTGAACGTGGAACTCATCAACAATTGCTAGACATGCACGGTTTTTATTATCAACTACTATCCAATGAGGCCTAGGGATGAATACGCAATACGAATCACCATTTCCTTCATCCCATGAATTCAACTTGCTTGAAATGGCCGATCATTTCGAAATAAATTCCGGATCAGTTGATGTGTTTATAATACGCACTCGAGGGAATACTCGAGGAAGACGTTTTCTGCTAGGACACTGGAATGCAGGAGAACTCCTAATCGGCTTAAAAGAAGTTGCCACTAAAAATATTCAGCTCATCGCCTCCTGTTCCTATCAGTCAACGCTTATCCCATTAACGTGGGATGACATCACAGCGCCTCAGCGGCGTGAAGCACTCAATAAGTGGGAAGAACGTTTTCTTAGATTCCTACACTCCAATAAAATTCATTACACTAAAGAATTATCACTTGATAAATCAACACAAGAACAACAATTACACTATGAGATTTTAAAATTTTACCAAAGGATTAATCCCCTACTGATTAAAACAATACAGTTAATTCACAAAAACGAAATACAGAACCGTCAGCAAAAAAAGAAAAATGAAAATAACCTTTTACAACGCGCTTACAAGCACATGCTTTCAGTCTTACAATCGAGATCATCTGATGTGCATATAGAGAATAAAGAGACCCTACAATTTTGTGTGCACACTGCGGCACAATTTTATCACTTACCCTTACCAGATAATATTGCCATTAAACATATAGAAGAGATAAGCCAGAATATGGGAATGCAAGTTCGTCAAGTAGAGCTCAAAGATACTTGGTGGCTTGGTACAACAAATCCTTTATTATTACGAAAAGATGGCGAGAACTATTTTTATCTAGCACTTCCCAAATTAGGGCGCGGCTTAACCTTATATGATCCCCATCAAGGTATAAAGAAAAAATTATCACGAAACGAAGCTCAATTATTTTCACCTGTTGCATGGTTGCTCTATTGCCCTTTACCACAGAAAAAGCTGACCGTTAAAGACTTAATCGTTTTTGCATTCAAGGGGTGTCAAGGTGATCTATGGCGTTTATTGCTTATAGGCTCCATGGCTGCCCTATTGAGTTTAGCCGTCCCCTGGTTTACTGGTATTTTATTTGAACAAGTCGTACCTTCCGGCTCTGTAGATCAGCTAAAGCAAATTACCTGGGCTTTGTTAATTGCTGCCTGTTCCGCCAGTTTATTTGAGCTGGTTCGTGCGATCACCGTGCTGCGAATAGGAAGTCGATTAAACTTAAATCTGGAGCTTGCTATTTGGGATAGATTGATTCGCCTTCCTGCCAGTTTTTTCCGTAAATTTAGTACAGGGGATTTGATACAAAGAGCGATGTCTACGAGTTCTGTACGTCGTATCATGGCTGGGGTAGTAATCAATACCTTACTTAGTGGTGTTTTTTCTGTCTTCAGCTTGATTCTATTATTTTATTATGACGCAATGCTCGCTTTAACTGCCATAGCCGTGTTAGCACTTATCTCCATCTATACTGTATTCATCAGTGTCAAGCAGTTTTCTCTCTATAAATTGATCGTCTCCCTGAGTAGTGAGTTATCTGGTTTGGTTATTCAATTACTGGCAGGAATTGGTAAGATCCAAACCTCTGGTCGAGAAAAAACAGCTTTTTCTTTATGGGGAATAAAAAATAGCCAAATAAAGAAAGAGCATTTTAAAACACATTGGTATAGCGCTTTATTATCCAGCTTAAATGCTTTAGCAATGCCTTTACTGTCTTTAATCATTTTTGCGCAATTTCTTAATCGTGACACTCAATTGGGCGTGGGAATTTTTATAGCATTCAATGCCGCTTTAGGTCAGTTCACAGTGGGAATACTTGGTTTAACTAACGCAATGAGCACTGTTATTAATAGCATCCCTATCATAAAACGGACTATGCCGATACTAGAAAACTTACCCGAAATTCATACTGGAAAAAAAGACCCAGGCATTTTGACTGGTAAGCTAGAAGCGGAACTATTAGGGTTTTCTTATTCATCGCAGGAACAAACGATTATTCAAGATGTGTCTTTTGTCATTGAACCGGGTCAATATGTCGCAATTACCGGCCCCTCAGGATCTGGCAAATCCACGTTAATCCGTCTGTTACTCGGATTTGAAAAACTCAACCATGGGACCATCTTGTTTGATGATCACGATATGAAACAATTAAATATACAACGTGTTCGCGAACAATGCGGTGTCGTATTACAAAATAGCTTTTTAATGCCAGGAACTCTTTTTGAAAATATTATAGGATTTAGTTCTCTAACTCAAGAAGATGCTTGGTATGCAGCGGAAATGGCTGGATTAGCGGATGATATCCGCAAAATGCCCATGGGAATGCATACCATTATCTCCGAACGAGGAGGTACCCTATCTGGAGGACAACGCCAACGCGTCTTAATTGCCAGAGCTTTAGCAAAAAAACCAAAAATTTTATTATTCGATGAGGCAACAAGTGCTCTGGACAATATCACCCAATCTATAGTGATTAACAGCTTGGAACAGTTAAAAATAACCCGAGTAATTATTGCTCATAGGTTAAGTACCATAGAAAAAGCAGATTCCATTATTGTCATGCAACAAGGAAAAATTATTCAACGAGGAACGTATAAAGAATTAATGCAAGAAGACGGTCTGTTTCAATCAATGGCCAAAAGACAATTATTAGAAACTCATAGCCCTGAGTGATCCTCCACTCAGGGCTGAACCCTACATCCGTGGTGAAAAATCTGAAGCAGACTCATTTGGGTTCAGATCATTGCTTGAGTGAGATCGCGAACTACTCTTGGATTTAGCTTCGCTTAAATCGCCCTCCAAAAATTTCGACTTTTTATTAAAATGCTTAAGTCCTAAGTCCAAATCTGCGGCATTCGCTACTCGCATTTTATTAGAACGCATATACCAAGAATATAAATTACTCCCTTGAGAATTATAATTTCGCGGCACAGTCTCAGTACGCGGCATACTTTTTTGATAAGCATCTACAGCATTTTCTACTTGAACAACATCAGCGTTCATATCCCAACTATATAAAGTTGGCCCCTGAAAATTATGGCTCCGACTTTCAACTTTAAGATCTGGTTTTTGACTCCCAGCTTTAAGACGCGGCCTTCGTCTTCTAGTTTCTTGAGAAACTTCGTCGGCATTTTTTTTGTGAACTGTATCAGAACTCACCTCATTAATCGGTAGCTCTTCTAGGCTTTTCAATATATCGTCATAGTCAAGAGTCAATGGAAGAGGTTTATTTAGATGCCCAAGGCGCTTTTTCTCCAACGCATCAAATGCTCTATTGATTTGGTTATAACTATTTTGATCTAACATGAATATGATTCTCCAAATAAATTATTTTTTTCTAAAATGATTCGCTATCCATTGATTGGTAAACGTTCACGATCTCCGTGAACAGTCACTTAAGAGAACTTTGTAACCCGGATGAAGCAAAGGGTAATCCGGGATCGAACCCTGTGTGACTTACTTTGTAGCCTGGTTGCTTGGGCTGTTGCAATGTTACTATTTTCAGTACCCGATCCCTCACAGTGGCTCGGATTTTTAATTATGGCCCAGATTATATAACTTCTTATCCGAGCCGCGCACGTAAGTAAGCGGGGCTTTCTTCCAGATCAGAATCCATATACTTTTGAAACGAAAGTTTGCATTTAGCAGGGGAAAGAAATAGATCTCTTCATAGCCTCAAGGAACAAAAACAAAACATCTTAACAAAAAAATGCTCTCTCTGCAATTTTTAACTACCAATATCCTCTAACAAAAAAGTAGGTTGGCCCCTGGCCCAACAAAAAATATTGATACTTTATATAACAGAAAATTTTTATTGCTTATTAGGGATAATAATATTAAATGTCAGCTTAAATACCACCTGTATACTGAGCAGTTCTTTTAATTTATTTCTATCCCCGTCAATTTTCACTGTTCCTTTCTTTAACTCCAGATTAATGGCATCAAAGATACTACGTGGTAGAGATACGCTAATGTCTGTGTTATCCAGTCTTTTATTCGAGGGGGATAACTCGAGACTAGAGTATGAGTTTTTCATCGAAACTCCTTTTGAGGGTAAATATTGGGGGTATTTTTACCATAGATCTCATGTTAAAAATCTTTCTTAAACGATTAATAAATGATAAAAATGATCTCTAAAGGAAACCTTATTCGAGTCAAGGATGCTAATTTATAAAGGTAAGGTACTCACCAAATTCAAAGACAAAAAAGGAGGTAAAAACCAGAGTGACGTAGATGGTTTTTATCAAGATGTGAATGGAGTTGAATTTTTCATCAAAAAACCCAAAGATCCTAAAGAATTATTCACTGAATTATTCGCTGGCTTATTATTACAAGAATTTAAACAGCGAAGACTAATCGACAAAATTTATCATGACTGCTTAATTTGCGCTGATCTCATTCAATTTGAAGACGGCAGTTATGGATTAATTCAACCAAAAATCTTATTCAAAGAACTTTATAAAATCATTGGTACTGCCTACCGTGACGGCTCAGACAGAGATCCACTTTTTGAAATGTTTTGTGGTCCACAATATTACATACTCCTCACCCAGTTAAAACAATATTTTGGTCTTGCTATTGCCTTATTGATGTCATTACTTTTGGGGGATAACAGTGTTCATAGTGGCAATGTGGTCTGTCTGGATGTAATTTCAGCAAGTGAAATGGTATTTATTCAATTTGCCCGTATTGATTGGGGAGCCGCATTCCGTTATTTTGGCCATCAAAAAAATAATGAAGAGTTGCTGTACCCATTTGAATATCAAGGATGGTTTAATCCCAAAGGATACACTAAAGGATATTTTTTAAATTATAAGAAAATCAATGGATTATTTCCTACCATAGCAGAGCAGGCGAGTAAATTGCTAAATCAAGTGAATGAACAACTATTCATTGACATAATTGCTAGCGCTCTTAAGCAACTTCCTGCTAATTTAATAGACGATAAAACTAAAACTGAGTTAGCTCAGTATCTCTGCATTGAATCATTTAATCACATCAGTTTTGGTGAAAAAGGAAATTATCAGCAATTTTCACAAGATGTAGCAAAAATCTTGTATGCCCGCCTAAAAAAAATTACCGTCATGCATGATTTAGTGCCCGCGCCACTCGAATCAGAATTGTCTCCCATTCAATATGTAGAGAGCTTACCAACAGCTATTGCCTTACCGGTGAATATGGTTACCCCTTTTGCCGCTCAGATGAATATCTGGCTCAATATACTGTCCTCATCAGATGAAAAGAGTATTTTTGATTTTAATAGCATTGAACGCAATAAATTGGCCAAACAATTTAATTATTTTATGGAAAATATCTTAAGACAAGTAGAACAAATACATCGGTATGTCAATGGACATGATAACGAAAGCATTGCTGAGAGTGATGTTTTGCGCACCCAATATACTCTAGACACGACTTTAACCCCTTATTCTTCTGAGCCTAATATAAAGAAATTTTATAAGCAGGCCTATTGGCAAATAATTGATACTGTATTAACTGCCAGTTTTTATGCAGTTGTTACCATTCGGGTATTACAAAATACTCAAAACTCAACCGAGTTTAACAAAGCATCAGCCATTCATTTTCTTTTCGATACATTAAAAGAGCATTTGCAAACGTTTAATACAGCGTATCAAGTACTCACAAAAGAATTGGAAACCACATTGCTCTCGATGTCAGGTGCACAACTAGCCCGAATTTGTCTGAGCGACATGGCATTCATCAATTCAAGTGTACTAATAGGCATTATATTGAGAAGCCCTGTACTTTGGTCGCGAATGAATGAGTCTTTTAATGAACAACAAGAAGTGCCATACCAAGTAGCGGAGAAAAATACTTTCATTACCTTACAGCAATACCACCAAAAATTTACCTTATTCTTGGCTTTAGCAAATGAGTCACCCTCAATTACCCAATTTCATACCAAGGGAGTGCTAGTCATCGAACTCACCAGATTGTTTGTAAAACTACCCGAATTCTTACAATCGGAACTTGCCCCTACTCTCAATAAAATTAGAGATGAATATAGAAAATGGCAACAAGTATACACTCTATATACAGAAGAACCACAGGAAAAAACACCAGTCGAAACGCCTCTCGTCAGTCATAGTGCAACAAACAATTTGTTCTTTTTCACTCAAACTGCATGCAACCATACCCCACTTTCTGTTGATGACTCTAACCAAATCAGCAGGGGCTATATTTGAAAATCAAACTTGAATTAAATGATGTCTATCTGATTTCTATATCCCGCAGCTTGTCCCTAATAGTTGCACACGAAATTTTGATATAACTTAATGTTTTTAACTCTCTACGTACCGCGGGTATCCAGAGGTTTATTGTTTCATATCACACAGTCCTATGTTAGAATAATATTTATACATTAGGGGTGCCTTTTGGGCTGAGAGGATGAACCAACCCTTGAACCTGATCTCATTAGTCTGAGCGGAGGAAAATGTGTCTATAGTGATATTTTCAGGCATTATTGCTTTTATTACTTCTTTTATTGGTTTACTACCACAAATTGTTAAATCCTTTAGAACCCGATCAACACAAGACCTGTCCATGGTAATGTTGGTTAATTATCTAATCTGCTCGATCGCCTGGATTATTTATGGCAGCAGTACCGATTCTTTATTTGTAGTAAGTTCCAATGTGGTCGGTTTGATTGTCAGTCTGCTGCTTATTCTATTAAAAAGACATTATGATGCTCGATGTAATTAATCTAAAAGGATATCAATCCATTCTATGTCTTAATGGTGAATTACCGGACTTATCCTTTTTCACCGCTATAAACCTGCCCATAATCGCGGCAGATGGAGCCGCAAATAGTTTGCTGGCTTTGGGTATTCACCCCACACTAATTACTGGAGATTTAGACTCTGTTCACCCTGACATCTTAAAAAATCATGCATTTCTGCATTCCCCCGAGCAGAAAAGTAATGATTATCAAAAAGCAATGTGCTATTTAAGAGATAATGAATTATTACCCGCCATAATCGTGGGAATCAGCGGCGGACATCTGGATCACATATTAAATAATATTAATATTTTTATGGAAACAAACTGCCTTTTATACTCGCCCCCCATTAAAGGATTTGTTATCAAAGAACCGTCTCGAACAAATTTTTTATTACCTGTACAAACAAAAATTTCTCTTATGGGCATACCGGAAGTCACCGTTTCCTCACAAGGTTTAAAATGGGAACTCAATGCTTCTCACCTTTCGTTTCCCGGAAAAACATCCTGTTTTAATAGAACTCAATCACCCGAAATTGTTTTAGAAGTGCATCAAGGTGCAGCTCTAATTTTAATTTATGACCAATTGATTGAAGATGCGGGCGTCTTAGGCTAATAGATTGGCGCCATTACGTCCCGCGACTTGTTCCTGAGAGATAAAATTACAACGTACCGCATAAAGCCTGGGAATTCCTCACAAGATTTTAATGTAACTTGATGTTTTTAATCGAAATACTCGAATACCCTACGTACCGCGCTTTATGCCTGAGAGATGCTCACAAAATTAAAACCCTGCGTAGGGTGCGATTTTTGAAAGCGTCGTTGCGAGGAGCGCAGCAACGAAGCAATCCAGTGGCCTTACAGATGCGAATGATTA
>DAIAOV010000059.1 GCA_027437055.1 Legionella sp.
AAATATCAAGATCTTCATATTCCAATTAATCTTTCTATTTTTGACGTCAATAGCGAATTTAAAAAAATCTATGACAATCCAGAACAGTATGGTTTTGATAAGAAGAAACAAAAAACTCCATTTACCTCATCTGAAGATTTTGAAAAAGACAAAGAGAACCCGGAATATGAAAAAGATAAACTATCTCCTGCTGATGGCTATATGTTTTGGGACGATGTACACCCAACAATGGACATGCACAATAGGTTAGCTGCTATATTCAAGGCACTATTTCAGTCTGTTTTTGAGCTCTTTGCTCCACAAAAAGAGAATAAATCATGTAAAGAAGCTCATGATATTCTAAACAAGAACTCCTTTTTCGCAGAAGAAAAACCGAAAATAGAACCAAGAATCAAGCTACCTAAAGACTTAGCAGAAATTCTGGATGGAATGCATATACAGGCTAAAGGCATGTGTGAGTCGAGTGATACCATTCGTCAAAAAAAGGGGGAACTATTAAAACGCTTAATTGTTGATCTCAAAAGCCACAACGGAAATCTAGAAGAAATACATGGAACTATTTCTACCTTTAGATTGAATGAACGAGCGATGAAAATAATAGGAACACACCAAAATCCTATTTATGACTTTTTTGTTGGCAAGAAAACAACTCGCTCAGAAGATACAATTGTTCTTTTAGAAAATACAGTGAGAGCCCATTTAGAGCAGGCTGGCCAGCAAATGAGGATTTAATCTTTAATCCAAAGGTCGGGCAACAAATTGCCCGACAAATAGTACTTTGAATGAAAACCTTGACTACGTTGCACTGCATCAAGACTATACTTGTCTTTGTGTACTATAATAAAAGTATTAATAAATAATCACTACTTCGTATTTTACGACGGTAGTCTGTATAGGGAAATAAATAATTTACCTCCCAAAGAATGCAGCTGAACTGTATGAATGTATGATATAAGGAGCAAATACAATGAACAATTCAGTCCATTTTCCAATACACATAACGTTTCTTAATTTTGAACGCTCAGAAGCACTTGAAGCTAAGGCTCGCGAGCATGCTAAAAAACTAGGAACCTATTGTTCTCATATTATGAGTTGTAATGTAACTATTGAAATGCACCGTAACCATAATAAGGGTAATATTTATCATGTTTGCATCGACCTAACTGTCCCTAATGCAGAGCTCGTTGTCAATCGTGATCCGGCCGATAATCATGCCCATGAAGATGCTTATGTAGCAACGAGAGATGCATTTAATGCGATGAAAAGACAGCTTATAAGCCACGTAGACAAACAACGTGGTGCTGTAAAACACCATAAACCTGCACCGGAAGGATTTATTCGCGAAATTGCTCCAGTTGCAGATTATGGGATTATTGAAACCATTGATGGCAGAAGATTACGTTTTACTAGTAAAAGCGTAATTGATCATGATTTCAGTAAACTAACAGTAGGAGAAAGGGTTCAATTTGTCGAAGCAACAAAAAGCATCGATGGACCCGCTGCCAGTACTGTTTATATTATCTAATAATGCAATAATGCTGGAGCAAAATGTGCCAGAGACGTTAAGTTAAGACTTTTTTGCTACTAATTAAGTCTTAGAGGGTAATTGTTATACGTTGGTCGGGCAACACATTGCCCGACACAGGGCTTAAAAAATAGCACAAGCGTATTCCCCTCCGTGCACGTCAGGCAGTTACTACTTAATTGACCCTATATGTTTTATCACACACGTTTAGAGGAACACGTGAGCTTTTCACTCCATAAAACAAGTCTTGTTCTAAAAAATTACACACCTGCTCTACACTTAAATGTTCCAGACATTGGAATAAATTTTGGGTCTCACAATTAGGAAAAATAGCATCTGTAGCTCCTAAAGCTTGATATTGTTCGTTGTTCCAACTATTCAAATCGGTAGTGTAATAGGTTGTATAATTTTTAATTGCCATTTGCTGATCTAAGGTAAAAACCTTCATTCCCGGATTATTATGATGGTTACGACTAATGGAAGGAGTCGAATAAACATAAACATTACGCCCATCTTTCAAATGAATTTTTCTCAACTCATCCATATGCGTATGGGCACTAAGAAGGGTAATATGCTCATAAGAAGAATGATATTGGTCCAGTAAATTAATAAGATTCTGTGTGTATTGTTCTTGCCAAAATGGATTTCCAGCATAGGACTTACCCGGAGGAATATGCATAGTGATTAACAATTGTTTTGCATGCAAATTGTGTAATTGTCGTTCTAACCACTTAAATTGAGCCGCAGCATCTTGTTCCTGATTAGGGTATTTAGGAGAAAAAATAGTTGGCTTTACCAATTGTGTTGAATTCATAGCAATTAATACTACATCTTTATTGCCAGGAGTAACGTAACTAGAATAATAACCCTCACTACGCATATGCGAATCATCTATCATCAACCCGTCACAAAAAGCACAAGCACCAGTCCAATCGGTTGCAAAAGTTAACGGAGATTTACCATTAGACTCAAAAGGCTGATAGTTACCTAACAGAGAATCATTGTTCCCTGTAATATAAAACATTGGCTTTTTCCCTTGATTTGCCTCATATAACCCATGAAATACGACTTTCTCAAACTCCTCTTTCTTTGAACTAACAAACAATGAATGGGTGGGCAGATCCCCTAGAATAAGAATAAAATTGACATTTTTGCTGAGTTGTTGCAGTTGATTCAAAGTGACTTGCAAAAACTCATCACCCGTATCCTGTCCCTGCTGTGATTTGTTTTCACTACCATAATGAATATCACTGATTGTTAAAAACTTAGGGGTTGCAAAAACTGAGTGCACAAAGCATAAGAGCAACAAAATAGCTGGCATTATACGAGTCACAATTGATTCTCCAAGTTTGGAACGCGATGTATATTAGTAGGTCGGACCCTTGGCCCGACCTACCTTTTCAATTGACACCATTTCGTGAGCAGTTCGCCCCTTATACTGCCTCACGGATAATCCAAGAACGTTGTCCTTGATTCTCTGTTGTTGCAGTTTGTATCCACAGCATCATTGGTTTTCCTGATGGAGTAACCGATAGAGCATTGGAAGATAAAGCAACAGCAAAAGGATATTTAGCTGCCACTGACTGTAAAGCAGACCATACTTTATTAGCATCCGCTTGATTATCAGTAACGATTAATTCATTGCCTCTATAAACAACATTCACGGCCTGACCTTTCAATGCTGTTCTGATTAATGACTCCAATCGCCGCCATTTCGCTTGATGAGCTCTTTGCACCTCTCCTTGCGTAGGATTACTCTGGAATTTAATCCGACTATGAGGGGCAAACACTCTGGCTAATCGACTTGAAACAGGGCTTTTTTGTAAGAAATAGGTGCATAAAGCATCGATCAATGGACGTCCTGGTCCTGCAGATTTTCCAGGTACTCTATTGATAAACATAGCAAAAGCTAAGGTATGTCCATTTGCTGAATATAAATAACCAGAAAGACTATTCATACCAGTCATAGTTCCCGTTTTGGCACGAACAAAGCCTTGCTGAGTTGGGATCTTAAATCGTTTTTGTAAGGTACCATCACGTCCTGAAATAGGTAAGGCAGCAATGTACTCATAAGACATAGGGAAGCGCTGATATAAAAACTTGAGTAACGAAATAGTTTGTTCGGGCGTTACCAAATTATAACGTGACAAACCTGAGCCATCAGTAAATACAGCATCTTTGAAATCAATACCAGTTTGCTGTTCCAAAAAGTTTTTGATCACAGGTTGTGCATCATTCCAATTGACTGGCGAACCGTTGAGCTTAGCAGCCGTATGTAGATACAAACTATCCGCATATAAATTATCTGAAGGCTTTAAGGTATCAGCCATAAGCTGAGAAATAGGTCTAGAATACTCTGTAGCTATTAATAAAGAACCCGCAGGCGCTTTACCTAATCGAACTTGCCCATTAAGGGTAATATTTGCTTTGGCCAACTGATTTTTGATCATCCCTTGTGCATACATTAATGGATTTTTAATTGCTAAACGTTGTTGCACCGCCCACTGACCAACAGCAACACAACCGCGCACTGTTAATTTATTCTCATTATCCAAAGAAAAACCAACACCACAACCTTTAGCATTAGCTGCTGTTTTGGCTTGGTTATTTAAAACAATTCCTCCCTCATTATTATCTTCCATTTCAACTAGAGCAGGATCGCCCGCCTTAGCTCCTGGATTTACGGTTACCATCAACCTATTGGCATCAAGCATTAATGGTGCTATAGGAGCTCCATAACTATAAGATAAATCGGAGGTTAGCCAGCCAGGTGGATAAGCAGGAACATTTGCCAGGCTGCTATCAATGTACACATCCCCTTGAATTGCAGTAATGTTCCAATCTTTAAGAGTTGCAAGCAGCGATCTTAAATCTTTGCGAGAAAACGAAGGGTCACCGCTTAGATGTAAATAGAGATTTCCCTGAAAAACACCTTGTTGTAATTGACTCGCATTAGTGCTCAATTGGTTTTTAAAACGATAATCTGGGCCTAAAGCCATTAACGTAGCTGCTTCAGAAAACAGCTTCATATTACTCGCAGGAATAAATAAACGCCCAGCATTACGCTTATAAAGCGTGTCGCCAGAAGATAAGTCAACAACAACCATGCCAAGATTAACGTGTGGATTCAGACGATAAATCAATCTATCCACATCAATTTGCATACTGGCCCCAAAAGACGAGATAGTCCCTAGTGCCCAAAAACACACGCTAGTTAGCGCCCTTTTCATCAAGGTAACTTCCTTAAAAATAAATAATAAATTTATGGTATAGGGTCTGTTTACAATTCGCTAGCTGCAAATAGCCCCTAATCATATCTTAAGCCCAAGCGCTCCAGAAGTCCTGCCAAAGTATCATTATCAAAAAATTTGACTTGCAACCAGCCGCCATCATGATTATCGTTTACTATTTGTACAGGAGCTCCTACTTGTTCGGACAATAGCGTCTGTAATCGCTCCACATCTCTATCCTTTTTGGCATTTTTTGGCGGCTCAACATATTTACTTTTGTGCGCTTTCATTGCGTGCTCTAGTTGCCTTACCGACCATTGTTCTTCTATTGCTTTAGCAGCAAACCATTCTTGTTGCTCTGGATTTAGTCCCACCAAAACTCGAGCATGGCCTAAAGACAGCACTTTATCTCGAATCAAAGATTTAACTACTTCACTTAGACTCAGCAAACGTAAAATATTGGCAATATGGCTACGTGATTTACCAACTAATACAGCGACTTCATCTTGATGGTAGTGAAATTCATCTATCAGACGACGATAACCATGTGCCTCTTCAATTAAATTTAAATCTTCACGTTGGATGTTTTCAATTAAAGTTAAAGCACAGGCTTGTTTATCAGTGTACTCACCAATAAGACAGGGAACTTCCTTAAGTCCTGCTAATTGGGCCGCTCTCCATCGGCGTTCACCTGCGATAATTTCATAGTGGTTTTTTGCGATACGCCGCACGACTAAAGGCTCAATTAATCCTTGAGATGCTATTGATTGTGCTAATTCTTGTAGCGCTGCGGAATTAAAATCTTGCCTTGGTTGATATTGGCTAGCTTGCAAATGTTCTATAGCCAGATAGCTAAACTCGGTAGTCATAAACACAATACATCAAATAATAATATAATGAATTGTTTCACAATCTGTTTAAAAATGGAAATAGATCATGTTGGGTCACGGAGCCAACCTACAATGACTATATTGAGACTCACATAACACTTTATAAAGTATTACGATTTTCAGAATCAGGATCTTGATCCACATTACTCGCTTCTTGAACCACATTTTTAGGTTCTTGAACCATATTATTCGTTGGAGGTGGTGCGCTAAAGAAGCGAATACCCGTTTTATAAGAATTAGAGTTAAACTCTGCTTTCATATAACCAGCAACTTCGGGGTGTGTTGCTAATAACTCCCTGCTTTGATTGATAATATAAGAGTCTTTAGATTGTTCAATAAGTGCCATGTAGTGGGCAACAGTTTTCAAGTCATCCTGTGTTCTCATCGTTGATTTTAATTTGTTGTGGCAAATAGTCAACATGGCATTTGTACACCCCTTTTCAGCCGATTCAGTCATCATGTCGTTATACTCATCTGAAGCAGGGTAATAAGCTTGTGCCAACCGATACATAGCAACTGGATTCGATTGAGCCAATACTTTCATCTCAGGCATGCGTTTCAAAACCTCTATTTTGAGCACAGGATTATCCGGATCCTGTTGTAATTTTTTCACCAAAGAATCAAATTCATGACTCAAATCTAATTGAACAGCCATACCTAACCTTTAACCTCTAAATTTATTGCTCACAGCATAAATGCGCTAGATTAAGGCAGGATTAACTGGAGCCAAATTTACACTTTTTTTACATTGGACCTCTTTCCAAACTCGCTGAGGAGAGTGAAGTGCAAGGAGACACGGAGCGCAGAACCGGAGTGTACACGCAGTCACATGAGGATTCGAGCACCGTATCGACGAAGCAATTCGCCTCGTCAGTAGCGTTTGGAAAGAGGTCTATTACTACTGGTTTCTCCTTAAAGAGCCTAAATGATTGACCAATTGCTCAACAGAGCCATAGCTCAATAAGTCCAAAGGATCTATTGAAATATTAAATTTGCTTTTTAAGTCCACCACAAACTCAGTCAAATGAAGCGAGTCCATTCCTAAGTGAGCAATATCTTTTATATTTTTTATCTCATCTTCAGATAAGTTTTTCTTCGCTTTAATCCACCCCAATAACCACTTATGAATGTCATTGATGCCATGACTTAAATGATGTTGATCAGACGCTACTGAGAGAGGTTCATCTTTTGCTTGCCACTGACTAATAATAGGTAGAGAATCATTAAGAAATAATTGTTTTGTTTTTTGCCTTTGAATTTTACCACTAGTAGTTTTTTGTAATGTTTTTGCGGGAATAAGCACTATTTTGTGAGGAGCCAGCCCATGAGATTTATTCACCGCATTTTTTATGGCATCAATACACTCGTTATGGTTTAAGTTCTTAGGTGATAGTATTTCAGAAACAATAACTAACTTTTCTTCACTACCATGATTAATTGAAAAAACAACCGTACAGCCCTGTTTTATTCCCGGAAAGCATTGTTCTATGGTATGTTCTATATCTTGAGGATAATAATTATGGCCGCGGATGATAATTAAATCTTTAAATCGACCTGTTATATATAAATGCTCTTCATGAATAAAGCCAAGGTCGCCAGTCCGCAAATAAGGTCCTGAACCATCCTGTAAAAAGGAAGAAAACATCTGATTTGCATCGACGGAGTCTCCCCAATATCCTTGAGAAACATAAGGTCCTTTTAACCATATTTCCCCTATATTATCATTGGAGACTGCAGTATTTTTTTCTGCATTAACAATAACTACTTCCTGATCAGGCAATAACTTACCACAGCTATAAAGAATTTTACCTTCCACTGTATCTATTGGTAAGATAGAAATAGTATTTCGTTTTAAATCATTTTTATCTAGATTCAAATAAACTATTGGCTCTTTTCGCCCTTTCATCGATACAGCAACAGTAGACTCAGCAAGGCCGTATGCAGGTACAAAGGCCTCATAATTAAAACCACATTCCTTAAATTTATCTGTAAAGCGTTGCAAGGTATCTGCTCGTAGGGGCTCGCCACCAGACATTGCTATGTGAAGAGAACTTAAGTCCAAATTACTTTTTTGCTCTTCTGTTACCTTAGTCACACACAGATCAAAAGCAAAATTAGGTGCGGAAGTAACAGTACCACCATGTTCAGAAATACTATGTAACCAATTATAGGGGTTTCTAAGAAAATCGAAGGGAGACATAAGATAACAACTACTACCGTACATGATTGGACCAAACAAATAGCCTATCAGTCCCATATCGTGGTAATAAGGAAGCCAACTAACTCCTACATCGGAGGACCCCATATTTAATCTTGTCTTTACCCCTTCAAGGTTAGAGATGACATTGTTATGCGTCATGATAACGCCTTGTGGTTGCCTGGTTGACCCAGAAGTATATTGAATGTAGCAGTGTTCAAATGGCTCAGAATTGATTTCAACTAGTTTAAGATTTTTTTCATGCTCATTTAATGCATCTACATGCACCCAAGGCAAACCAAGCAGGTGTACTTTACTATGAATAAACGTGGTTTGAGACCAATTCAATTTGGAAAAATAATTATAAATAGATGTAAAAAAAGGAAGCTTTTTGAAGCGACTTATTTTCGCTATAGTATGTAATTTATTGCTAATTTTTTTCTCAGACAAGATCAATTTAGGTTGTGAGTTTTTAACCACATTTTCAAACCGAATAGCAGACTCTACATTAACCGGTGGGGGTAAAGGAACAGCGATAACTCCTGATAAAATACATCCATAAAATGCCGTGATAAAATTGAGACCAGGTGCACATAACAATATTACTCTATCCCCTCGTTGAGTCTTATTTTGAATTACAGCAGCAATCTCCCTAGCTCTAACTAGCAACTCAACAAAAGTGATGGATTCAGAGGTATTAGTATCATAAGTAGTAAAAGTGAAGGATTTTTGGGGATGGGCATAAGCAGAGTACTCTAATAATTCAGTTAAGTTTTTATACGGTTTCGACATAGCAACTTCCTAATTATTCATTTAAGTGTAATTCAAGAGCCAATAGCGAAGAGGCTTAAATTATTAAACTCCCACTGCTCTATTTGGAGTCATAATGACTTTGCACTGCAGAAACTTTATAAGCGATAACCCAACGTGATCTGCAGACCATATTCTTTAAGCATCCTTGCCTGCAGAGAGAGAAATTGTGCGATTATTGAACAGCACTAGTAAAGTATAGATTAAAAAAAATAAATTTCTTGATTTAGTAATATAAATTTCAATATTAAAGCCTACTATCTGTAGACGAATAACTAGAAAATGCCCATATCCGTTTGATTTTTAAAGTCATCACTAGCTAATCACCAATGGCAGTGTAGCTAGACACATACTATCCAACGTCCAAATACTAAAAAAATTGTCTACTGGACTTTTTAATGGATTAAGCTAGATTTGTTATATAAGTCCAATTTGTTTATTTAAGCAAGAAACACAACGCTATGCCATCCAAAATAAATGCAACTAAAAATGAAATCACCACTGACTGGTACATTAGTCCTGACATCTACGAGTTGGAACAAAACCTGCTTTTTACAAATAAATTAATTTATATTGGCCATGAGTTAATGGTTCCTAAAATTGATGATTATCGTGTATTGTCTAGTAATACAGAGATTCTAGTGCATAATAAAAACGGCATAGAAATTATTTCTAATATCTGCCGACACCATCAAGCGCTCATGTTAGAGGGGTGTGGTAACTCCAATAAAATAGTCTGTCCTATTCATATGTGGTGCTATAACAATGAGGGGACTCTATTAAAAACACCTCTTTTTAATCATGAACAAGGTCTGAATCTGCCTGTAAAAAAATTAAAAACCTGGAATGGACTATTGTTTGCGGGCGATTTAGACCCTCCTCCTATATCCTTTGATAATCAATTAGTAACAGTGAATGACCTTGACTTTACTGATTATGTCTACTCCAATAGTGTATCATTTACTCACAATTTTAATTGGAAAGTGTTTATCGACAATTATCTCGATGATTATCATGTTAGACCCTTTCATCCAGGTCTAAGAAACTTAGTGGACTGCAATCAAATAGAATGGCAATTTGGAAAAAATTATTCTAATCAAAAAGTAGGAATTCAAAAAAACTTATTTAAAAAAGGGCCAGAAGTTTATAGAAACTGGCATCAGGCTTTTTTAGATTACCGCAATAACATCCCTCCAGAATATGGCGCAGTCTGGTTTTTGCTCTACCCTAATATTATGATTGAACATTATCCCGAGATGCTTACCATTAGTGTTGTCATTCCTGATGGTCCAGAGCAATGCATTAACACTGTGGACTTTTTTTATCCTAAAAAAATAATGGGGTCATACCAAGAAATTATTCATCTATCACAAATTGCTTATCAAGAAACAGCAAAAGAAGATGAAACTATCTGTGATCGCATCTTTAGAGGAAAAAAATCATTAGCTGAACACGGTATAGATGACACCGGCCCCTATCAACTACCGAGTGAAGCAGGAATTCCCCCGTTCCACGATTATTTATTGAATCATTTAGGAACTTATCTAAAGTAAAATCTCTATAAAAACTATTAGAATATATTTTGTTTAGAACACAAGTAAAAATAGCCAAGCTCTAAGATAACAAACGAAATATCTGAAAATAGTCTAATATTAAAACAATAAAATAAGTTCATTTATTCATGAGGTTCTATGGAGTGTATACACTTAGCTGGGGGGGATAATGCAGTAATGCTGCTTTATGGATTAAGCGGTAGCCCATTGGAGGTTATCTATCTAGCAACGAGACTGAATGCAGAAGGGTATTCGGTTGAAATTCCATACATACAAGGTTATGCACATTCAACTCAGGGTGAAATAATTAAGCCTTATGAATTTTGGATTAATGATGCACTGGCTCATTTTCACGAAATGAAAAAAAAATATAAATCAGTATCCATAGGTGGTTTATCTTGCGGTGCGGTCATTTGCCTTAGATTAGCAGAGCTAGTGAGTAATGAGTTAGCTGCTTTAATATTGCTTTCAACAACCTTGTATATCGATGGATGGAGTATTCCCTGGTATCAAATATTTATTCCTTTACTCTATTTTAGTCCACTACGCCATAGACTTTCTTTCAAGGAAAGCGAGCCTTTTGGTATTAAAAATCTTGAGCGTCGAACCATGGCATCCAAAGGCATGGCGGAAAATTCTGTTTCAATTACAGGTGGCTCTACAATCTCTTTATTCAAAATCTATCAAGCTCGTCAACTCAATCTACTTGTGATTAAAAATTTATCTTTAGTGACTTGTCCAACATTAATTATTCATGCCGTAGAAGATGATACAGCCAGCTTAAAAAATATGGAGCTGGTCTTGTCGGCCATTTCATCTCCTATTGTCAAACAATTAACGTTGCAAGACAGTTACCATATTATTACCGTAGATAATGAAAAGGAAAAAGTAGTACACACGTGCATCGACTTCCTCAAACAAATAGTACTTAATCAATAGAAGTTGCGTTTATTGCCGACGATTATCGTAAAAAAACCAACCAAAATGGAAAAGCATGTGCGCAAAAATAGATGCAATCATGCCATATTGCCAGAATAAAAATCCAAACACCAATGACTGCCAAAGAAAAAGCAAGAGAAGAGAATAAATCAATCGTCTGCTTGCCCGACATCCTGCCGCAAGGTAAACAGGAATCTGCCCTATACCAAACATCAGTCCGCTAAAAATAATGGAGATCCATATAACAGCATTACTGTTTTGCCCTGTGAAAAGAATGGCAAAAAAAGCAACTAAATTCATTAGCCCCCAGCGAGCAATGACTTCTTCTACGACCCCGCCGTAGAGAACACAACCATCAAGACGTAAAGTTCGACGTAAGTTAGTCATTACTTTTAAACTATGTTCATCAAGAATAGTTCCTACCACTCCATAATAAAGGAGGAAAAAAATAATTAATCCTAAAAGAGCACAAAAAAGAGTGGGCAATAAGATAATCTGAAAAGCACCAAGACCTATTTTACCTTGCAACAAGGCCTCAAGCAAAGGAGCATGTAATCCCGTTCGAAACGATAAGACAGCTCCAGCAAAGCTCATTACAAATACCATAAAAAGCGTTTGCATTATGGCAAAACGACTCATCCTTTTTTTTAGCTCATCCGTATTATTGGGCAATAAAAAATATATTAATCGTGTAATTGCAATGCAAGTGCCAGGAACAGACAAACCAAATAATACAATAATTAAAGGCCAATCGATTACCATTTCTCATCCTTTAATAACACACTATAGAAAAACCCATCCATTCCCTGTTCTCCAGGTAAAATTTGTCTGCCATGCCCAGTAAATCGCCCCCACGCACCATTAATTTTAACTATAGAGCAATTAGAATGTGTCGTTACAAATTCAGCAATTTGCCTTTCATTTTCTTCGGCAATAATCGAGCACGTAGCATAAACAATCAACCCACTAGGAGCTAATAACGGCCATAAAGAACGTAGCATGGCATACTGGACTTTGGTAACTGCAACAATTTCCTCTTCAGTACGTAGCAATTTAATATCTGCATGACGCCGTATTACTCCAGTGGCAGAACATGGAGCATCTAATAAAATACGATCAAAAAACTGTCCATCCCACCATTGTTCTGGCAATAAAGCATCTCCCTCTAATAGGTTCGCATGCAAACGCAAGCGCTTTAGATTCTCACCAACCCGTTGCAGTCGTTTAGTATCAACATCTAAAGCAACACACTCTTTAAGCTTAGGTTCACGTTCCAACATGTGACAGGTTTTACCACCAGGAGCACAGCAGGCATCTAAGACACGCAGACCGGGCTGTAAAGATAATAAAGATGCGGCCAATTGAGCTGCTCCATCTTGCACAGAAACCCAGCCTTCTGCAAAACCTGGAAGGCTATGTACATTACAAGGAGTTTTTAATGTCACCCCCTCGGGTGCAACGGGGTGAAGCTCAGCCTCCATACCAGCTTCTTGTAATAGTTTTAAATACTCAACGACAGATTTTTCTCTTAGATTAACCCTTAAGGTCATGGGAGGATGAGCATCATTCGCTGCTGCAATGCTTTGCCAATCATTGGGCCAATCAATCTGTAAATGGGTTAATAAATTCTTAGGCTGGCCATAAATAAAAGCCTCGTTTTTGGCTAAGGCAACTACAATCTCATTCTGCTGGCGACAAAAATTTCGCAAAACCGCATTGATCAGACCTTTAGCCCATATTTTTTTTATCTTTTCTAGTAAGGCAACTGTTTCTTTAACTACGGCATAGTCTGGTATATGCATATAGTGTAATTGATAAAGCCCCATCAACAGCACAATCCAAACGTCTATTTCTTTAGGTCTTTTTTTCACCAGACGATCAGCTATAGCCTCTAATCTAAAATATTGGCGACAAAAACCAAAACAAATTTCTTTGATCATAGGAGACAATTCAGCCGAAGCAGGCATTAATTGGGATAGAGAGGCTTTATCTACCAATACTGCCGTCAGAATTTTTAGAGCCTGCAATCGTTCATTAGGCTTTTTTTGAGACTCAATGGCAGAAGATAATGGTGTCACTGATTTGGCACTTGAATCCTTAGGTGTCCCAGCTCTATGCTTTTTCATTGCAACACGAGACCTGTATGCAATATGGTTTTACCAGAGTTTAACCAATCTGCTACGGAGATTGCTTTAGCCCCAGGAAATTGAATCTTAGTAGCTAGTAATCCTTTATTGCCTGTAGCAATGAGCATTCCTTTTTTATCCAATTGGATAATAGTTCCAGGTGGTTGAGGACACTCCATATCAACTACTTGAGCTTGATGAATACGCAAAACTTCTTGTTCCAAATTGGTATAAGCTATAGGCCAGGGATTAAAAGCACGAATTTTTCTATCAATGGCTAGAGCAGAATCCTCCCAGTGAATTAATGCGTCTTCCTTATTAATTTTACCCGCATAGGTTGCCAACTCATTCCTTTGTGTTTCAGGATGAGCGGCATTACGAGCTAATGCCGTTAAAGTGGTTAATAAAGGCTGAGCAGAAATTTGTGCTAAGCGATCATGTAAATTCCCTGCTGTATCATGCGAATGAATAGGGCACTCTACTTTACACAGCATATCTCCTGTATCCATTCCTACATCCATTTGCATGATGGTGACTCCAGAATGACTGTCTCCGTGCAAAACAGCATGTTGGATAGGTGATGCACCCCGCCATCTAGGGAGTAAGGAAGCATGAACATTAACACAACCCAGTCGAGGTATTTCCAGCACAGCTTTAGGTAATATTAGGCCATAGGCAATAACCACTATAACATCGGGTTTTAACTCACTAAGTTCAATAATAGATTCAGGGGTTTTAAAATTAAGGGGCTGATAAACAGGAATCTGGTGCGCTAAAGCCCATTCTTTAACGGCAGATGCTTGCAATTTACGCCCTCGTCCCGCGGGGCGATCAGGCTGAGTATAAATCGCTTTAATATGGTGTTCTGATTGATTTAAAGCGTCAAGGCAAGGTAATCCAAATTCAGGGGTACCTGCAAAAACAATATTCAAACCACTCATGATTTACGAACTTGTTGGCGTCGCTTGAACTTATCCAATTTTCTTCGAGCCATCATCCTTTTTAATGGAGATAATAAATCAACAAACAATTTACCATTAAGATGATCAATTTCATGCTGCAAACATTCCCCAAGTAAACCATCAGCAGTAATCTCAAAAGGCTTGCCTGTACGATCTAAGGCTTTGACAGTAACTTTTTCTGCTCGTATCACTGTATCATAAGCGCTGGGAACGGATAAGCACCCCTCTTCGTATTCTTTTTCACCTTCAGAGGCAATGATTTCAGGATTAATGATAACTATTTGATTACTTTTATCACCAATAACATCGATAACTGACAAACGTACATTAATACCAATTTGTGGTGCTGCAAGACCGACCCCTCTGGCGTGATACATAGTATCAAACATATCATCAATCAAAGTTTGCAAATTATCATCAAACGTTTCTACCGGCTTAGAAACTTTTCTTAGCCTCTCATCTGGTAAATAAATAATCTTGCGAATAGTCATTGCTTATCTAGTTCTCTTTATGGGAATCGTGATATTATCCCCTATATACATTATTGCTGCAAGAGACCATGACTAAACAAAGGATTGATGCATGAGGTTTTTTCTTCTCTTATTTTTTCTCATCACATCCACTGCCAATTACGCACTAAGCCTTAGGCCTGACGCTCCCTCACGCTATGTTGTCCAAAATGGAGATACGCTGTGGAGTATTGCTAGTCGCTATTTGAAAAATCCCTGGGAATGGAAAGAGCTATGGCATGCCAATCCCAATATTAAAAATCCTAACCACCTATATCAAGGTGCCGTGATTGTTTTGGATTATCATCAAAATACACCTTATCTTAGGGTATTATCCAATGGAACGATTAAACTCTCCCCCACTATCCGCCCTGCCGTTTTGGGCGAAGTGGTACCACCAATCCCATTAAGTGATATAAAGCCTTTTCTAGATGAATCGCTCATATTGGATGAAGATGTTTTAGATCATGCCCCCTATGTAGTTGCTTACGTAGGAGAACATATGATTGGCGGAGAAGGTGATGAAATTTATGTTAAAGGATTACATCCATCCCCCGAGCTACCAGTAGGTGGAACGATTGCCTATTCTATATTCAGAGCAGGAAAAAATTACATTGACCCACTAACCCAGGAACTATTGGGTTATAAAGCCTCTCTAGTTGGCTATGGTGAACTGATCGCAGGGGGAGACCCGGCAACGGTCTTACTAACTAGCATTATAGCGGGTATAAAAAAAGAGGATAAGGTGCTGATTAATAATAGCCCCGAGTTTGATTTTTCTTTTGAACCAGCGGCTCCGACTGTTTCTGTAACGGGCTGTATTATTGAGCTCCCTGATGGAATGCCTAGCGGCAATAGCCAATCGGCTATTGGCGGCGTAGCAATAATCAACATTGGCGCTAATGCCGGTCTTAAAGCTGGGGACGTACTTGGAATATACAAAAAGCCTCGCACGGTTAAAGACCCCAAAAATTCGCTGATCCCTATTTTACTGCCACCAGAGCGCATCGGTGAGGCAATGATATTCCGCACATTTACTAAAACCAGCTTTGCTTTGATTGTTCGCTCAACACGCCCTGTGTACTTATTGGATTTAGTGACTAACCCATGAAGCAATTAAACTACTACCTTGCCTTAAATAGAATGAACAAAGTTGGACCAAAAACGGTAGCTAAACTAGAAAAGCGTTGGCCTAACTTAGAGGAAATGTTCCAACTCTCAGCCCAAGAATTAGAATGTGCAGGCTTACCTTCTTCATTAGCACATATCATTGCACATTTTGATTTCAGGGAGATTGATGCGGATTTAAATTGGCTGGAGAAGAGTAAAAATCATCATTTATTAACTTGGAATTGCCCCAATTATCCTCGTCTACTAAAAGAAATCGCCGACCCTCCCGTGGTTTTGTATGCCAAAGGACAATTAGCGTGTCTTGAACGCCCCACATTAGCCATTGTTGGTAGTCGTAATCCATCCATTACTGGTAGCGATAATGCAAAACAATTTGCCAAAGAACTGGCAACCTACCCCCTTACTATTGCCAGCGGTTTGGCTTTAGGAATAGATGCTCAAGCTCATATAGGATGCCTAGAAGTTGGTGGTCAAACTATAGCCGTTTTAGGTACTGGTATTGATTGTATTTATCCTCGACGCCATGTGCAATTAGCAGAACAAATTATCACAAATGGCTTGTTACTTTCAGAGTTTCCTTTAAAAAGTCCGCCAATAGCTGGACATTTTCCACGCAGAAATCGTATAATAAGTGGTTTGTCATTATGCATTTTGGTTATCGAGGCAGCAGTAAAAAGTGGTTCTCTAATTACAGCAAGAATGGCTTTAGAGCAAAATAGAGACGTATTGGCTATACCTGGTTCTATTCATAATCCATTGGCTCGAGGTTGCCATTACTTGTTACAACAAGGCGCTAAATTAGTGACATCTGTGAATGATGTTCTCGAAGAGTTAAGAATTAGACCTTATATGATGGCTATCGATGATAAACCTATTTTTTCCCTTGCCAGCGGGAATAAAAACCTAGTAAAGTTCATTGGCTTTGAGACGACAACAGTCGATCAAATTATTAGGCGCAGTGGATACAGTGTAGAAGAGGTCACTGGCCAACTTGCTGAATTGGAATTATTAGGAACTATTATATCAGTCCCTGGCGGCTATATGAGGTGTTAATATGAAAGATAACTTATTTGAAATGTTATTAAATTTATTTGAAAAAAGTCTGACTCAACTTCAAAAAAGCCATGGATCTATTGATCAAAACTCTTCTGAACACGATGACGAAGAGCTATCCAATGATGAAGCCAAAAACCTCTACGTAAGATCTGCTCAAGATACTTCAACTCGAGTAGTAACCTACGAAGAGCAGATGAAATTGACCAAAGCCAGTTATCAATTTCTCATGCGTATGAAATTATGGAATATAATAGATAGAGATGTCTTTGAAACGATTGTTAATCAACTGCAATTTTCGGAATCACGTATTGTCACTTTGGAAGAAACAAAATGGACAATTAGAAGTACCTTAGCAACGGAGTTGACTGATAAGCAATTGGATTTTCTTGATCTAGTGCTTTATCGCGTAGAAGATGATCTGGCAACACATTAATAGCGATATAAAAAACTTGAATCGTGTTGATATAACCATTAAGAGGATAAGGTTTATTTCATATGAGTAAACACTTGGTGATCGTTGAATCACCCGCAAAAGCAAAAACAATTCAAAAATATCTGGGTAACGATTATGACGTATTAGCCTCCTATGGTCACGTCCGCGATTTACCACCCCGTAAAGGTTCAGTAAATCCAGAACAACATTTTAATATGACTTATGTGCCTATTGAAAAAAATGCTAGGCACATCGAGACTATAGCAAAAGCACTAAAAAAATCAGACTCACTCTTATTGGCAACTGACCCTGATAGAGAAGGTGAGGCTATCTCCTGGCACATTTTCGAATTAATGAAAGAGCGCAATTTAGTTAAAGATAAAGAAGTCCATAGAATTTTCTTTAATGAAATTACTAAAGCCTCTATTCAAGATGCCATTAACAATCCACGTAGCATCTCTATGGATTTAGTCAATGCGCAACAAGCTAGACGTGCCTTAGATTATCTCGTAGGTTTTAATTTATCTCCTTTATTATGGAAAAAAATCAGACGCGGACTTTCTGCAGGACGAGTACAGAGTCCGGCATTGAGACTCATTGTTGAACGAGAAGAAGAAATTGAACGTTTTGTATCGCAAGAATATTGGAAAATATTGGCGCAATGCAATCATGCCAATACTCCATTTGAAGCGCGGTTAACGCATTATAAAGATGAAAAATTACAGCAATTTACAGTAACTCACCAAGAACAAGCGCATCAGATTAAAGACCGATTGCTACAGCAAGCCCAAGGTTTCTTGCACGTTACGCAAATTGATAAAAAACAACGCAAACGTAAACCCTCTCCTCCGTTTATTACCTCGACCTTACAACAAGAAGCTGCTAGAAAATTAGGATTTACTGCCCGTAAATCCATGATGGTCGCTCAGCAGCTTTATGAAGGTATCGATATAGGAACAGGAACAGTAGGTCTTATCAGCTATATGCGTACCGATTCGGTTCATTTAGCTATGGAAGCAGTCGAAGAAATACGAGAATATATTAGTTTGCGCTATGGAAAAGATAACTGTCCATCAAGTTCTCGAGTATACAAAACAAAATCAAAGAACGCGCAAGAAGCGCATGAAGCAATAAGACCAACATCGATTAAGCGTACTCCGGAAATGGTCAAAGACGCGTTAACCAGTGATCAATTCAAGTTATATGATTTAATTTGGAAGCGCACCTTAGCATGCCAAATGGCAGATGCTATTCTGGATACCGTGGCAGTAGATTTCAGTTGCGGAGAAGGTAATCTTTTTAGAGCCAATGGTTCTACTATTACCTTTCCTGGATTTCTTACTGTCTATGAAGAAGGCCGTGATGATTCGAAAAATGAGGAAGGTGATGAAGGCATTTTGCCTGCTTTCTCGGTCGGTGAAAAAGTCAAGGTATTGGATATATTAGCCAATCAACATTTCACCGAACCACCACCACGATATTCAGAAGCAACCTTGGTTAAGGCTTTAGAAGAATATGATATTGGCCGTCCTTCAACTTACGCCTCGATTATTCATACATTACAACAACGTGAGTATGTTGTAGTAGATAAGAAACGATTTCTACCTACCGATGTAGGCCGCATAGTCAATCGCTTTCTGACCAGCTATTTTACCCGCTATGTTGATTATAAATTTACCGCGGGACTTGAAGATACCCTTGATGCAATTGCACGTGGAGAAAAAGAATGGATTCCAGTTTTAGAAGATTTTTGGCAGCCTTTTGTGCAACAAATTCAAGATACAGATGAACAAGTACAACGCAAAGATGTGACTACTGAAGTATTAGAAGAAAAATGTCCCAAATGCCAAAAACCACTATCCATACGCTTGGGTAAACGCGGTCGTTTTATAGGATGCACTGGTTATCCAGAATGCGATTATACTCAGGATATTAGCGGTTCAGATCATGAAAAACCAGAACCAGAGATTGTTCAAGGACGAGATTGCCCTTCATGTCACAGCGAGTTACAAATCAAAACAGGTCGCTACGGTCGCTTTATCGGTTGCAGTAATTATCCTCAATGCAAACATATGGAGCCTTTAGAAAAGCCTGCGGACACTGGAGTGATTTGTCCTAAATGCAACCACGCAAAAATTTTGCAAAGAAAATCAAGAAAAGGAAAAATATTCTATTCTTGTGGTGATTATCCTAAGTGCGACTATGCCTTATGGAACGAACCTATTGCACGTCCCTGCCCCAAATGCAATTGGCCAATATTAACGGTCAAAGAAAGTAAAAAAATGGGACGACAAATTCTATGCCCACAAGAAGGATGTGGTTATTCTGCAGCAGAGGAAGAGGAATAGGTATTCACAGTAGGCAGCGTTATGGTAGCCTGGTTGCTTGCAACCAGGTAGAGTGTTCCTCAATGCATAATCCTGGTTGCAAGCAACCAGGCTACTCAGACTTAAGTTGACGCCATTGCGTGAATAGTCACCCAAGAGTCAAGCATGCCCCTTAAACGGATACTTAATTTAATTACAGGTCTTCAAATTCCTTTTTAGAAAATACTTGATGTTTTCTACACATAATTTCATCACGGGTAAATTCAATAACATCTTTGTTGGCGATACAACGCCAATTTTGCATATTAGTTATATATTGTTTCTCTTTCATCTTAAATACTTCAGGTGTGAATGCTGCCACATTTTTACCAAAGGTCGTATCTCTTACTGAGGTAAAAATAAAAGCTTCTATCGTTGCCTCTCTCATTTCTTTACCTAATTTCTGGTTATAGTCATAACTTGTTTTATTTGAAATTTTATCTTGATACGTTTGAAATGGCAGTTCTGTCAAATCAATGCCATTCTCTGTTTGTATATAGGCTTTAAACGCCGTCATTGAAATTTCAATATATTCTAAATTAGCGTCAGTATCATCAAAAAATTTTAAACAATAATATGCCACCTCTGCTAAGGCAGTATGAAGATTTATGGAGCCATACCAAAGTGACGGTTCAAAAGTATTGCCGAATCGCGATCCATACGCGAGAGGAGGATATCGGAACGGAGTAAAAATTAAATAGTGCTTATTATTAGCTACTAGGGGCTTAGAATTTTCTAAAAGCGCTTCTAGAATATCATGCTCTTCCCTACTTTCAACCAAGTCTCTAGAACTTGAGATATGTTGAGACTCAACCATTCTCCATGATTCCAAATCAACACGCCTTCGAAATTTGATTCCTTCGCACTCATTCCAAATACTCATAATTTACCGCGCATTGCATCCAGATAATTAAGTACACCAATAAAACCAGGAATAGTTTTTATTTCTTCTATTGGCTTATTACGAAAGTACTTATTTTGGCTATTGAGCCATAATTTAGCCTTTTCGTGATTGTTTCCAACCATAGCATTCAAGCTTCTATATATTCTTAATAGTAATAAAGCCATTTCCCCCTCCTTGGTATGAGGTGAAATTAATTTTATCCCATGACTTAGGCGAGAAGCACTAGACTCGCTTATGCCAATGATTTTACTTAAGTCTTTACCAGATAAAGAATAAAATTTTGACAAATTGCATATAGCTTTAGTCAAAACAATTTCTTCTTGATAATGATATTCAAGTTAAGCAGATGCCAAGATTTAAAAAAGCATACAAAAAATTACCTTACGAAGGTATGACAGCTTGAGAAGCCGCATTGTAAAAAAGTAGATAGGACATTGAGACTACATAATGCAATGAT